>JBIOID010000024.1:0-14271 GCA_044449585.1 Candidatus Limnocylindrales bacterium | reverse complement strand
TCTCGCTCGCCGCGTGCCAGCACCTCCACCGCCAGGTCGACCAGCCACGCGTCGACCGGTGGCGCGGTCGAGAGGTCCACCCCCAGCCCGCGCTCAGCCGGCGGCCGACCGCCCCGGGCGGACCTCGACCGCCAGGCGCGCAGCGGGGGCTCGGTCGAGGCCCGTCGTGACGCTCCCCCTGCTGCGCGCCTGGCGGCCGAGATCCGCCCGGGGCGGTCGGCCGCCGGCTGAGCGCGGGCTGGGGGGTGGACCTCTCGACCGCGCCACCGGTCGACGCGTGGCTGGTCGACCTGGCGGTGGAGGTGCTGGCACGCGGCGAGCGAGAGGGCGTCCGCAGCTGGGACCTGCGCCTCGATGGGCGGCGTCGACGCGGGATACGGGCGACGCTGATCGTGCAGCCTGGCGTGGCCGGCCTGGTGTGGGTCCACTACGCGCCGCCGCTCGGCGACAGCTTCCGCAAGAGCTACCGGCAGCTGTTGCGCTGGAACGACGAGCTGCCGTTCGCCAAGTTCGCCCTGGGCGCGGACGAGCGGTTGATCCTGACCACGGAGATCGCGCCGACACGCCTCGATCGCGACGCGGTCGGCCTGGCGCTCGCGCGCGTCATCGCCATCTGCGACCTGCTGTGGGAGGAGTCGGCCCATTGGGTGCTGCCCGGCGGGGCGAGCGCAGCCGGCCAGAAGGGCGGCGCGCCTTCGGCCGTCCTGGAGCGCTACCGCGATGCGCTGGGCGACCTGGAGATGAGCGACGGCCCGGCCCGGCCCGCTGGTACACTCGCCGCCGACCCGGCATCGGCGCAGCCCGCCCCGATCGGCCCGGCCGAGCAGCCCGATCCGGGAGAGGGACGCCCGACCTGATGCCCGCCTCGCTGACCACCCGCCGCGTCGCCTGATGGAGCGGCGCCGACCCTCCCGGGAGGTCCTGTCGGGCGAATCGGCCGACGTCTACTTCGCGCGGGCGGAGCAGGTGCTGGAGCGCGAAGGGCTCGACCCGCTCGTGGGCATGGAGATCTTCGCCCGGCAGGACGCGATCCTGTGCGGCATCGACGAAGCCAAGACGCTGCTCGCCCATGCCCTTGTCGACGCCGCGGCGGAGGAATGCGTCGTGGAGGCGCTCGACGATGGAGATCGCATCGCGCCCAAGGAGATCGTGCTGCGCATCCGGGCGCGCTATCGGCGCTTCGGCCTGTACGAGACGGCCATCCTGGGCATGATGGCCCAATCGACCGGTTGGGCCACCGCGGCCCGCGACACGGTGGAGGCGGCTGCGCCCGCCCCCGTCATCAGCTTCGGCGCGCGGCATGTCCATCCCGAGGTCACCGATGCCCTCGACTACGCGGCCACCATCGGCGGCTGCGTGGGCGTCTCGACGCCGGCCGGCGCCCGTCTGGCGGGGTTGCGCCCGACGGGCACGATGCCCCACTCGCTGGTCCTCATCTTCGGTGACACGGTCGTGGCGGCCGAGGCCTTCGACCGCGACCTGGAGCCCGACGTGCCGCGCATCGTCCTCGTCGACACGTTCAAGGACGAGGCGGAGGACGCGCTGCGGGTGGCCCATGCCCTGGGCGATCGCCTGTACGGCATCCGCCTCGATACGCCATCCGAGCGGGGGCGGGTCACGATCGACCTGGTCAAGGAGATCCGCGCGCGGCTGGACCTGGAAGGGTTCACCCACGTCCGCATCATCGTCAGCGGCGGCCTCACGCCCGAGCGTATCGGCCAGTTCAAGGCCCAGGGCGCGCCGGTCGACTCCTTCGCTGTGGGCTCCTACATCAGCGGGGCGAGCCCGATCGACTTCACCGGCGACATCAAGGAGATCGACGGCCGACCGATCGCCAAGCGCGGGCGCATCCCCGGCCTGACCCCATCACCCCGCCTGCGGCCCGTCGATCTGGCCGCGTGGCTGGGCCAGTGACGGCTGGACGCGCGCCAGCCACAGGATCCCGATGATCGTCTTGGCGTCCTCGATGCGGCCCGCCTCGACCTCCGCCAGGGCGTCGCGAACGGGCAGGCGCACGAGGCGCAGATGCTCGTCCTCCTCGGGACCGGCGTAGGCGGCGACCGGCCGCAGGTCCGTGGCGAGGTAGAGGGTCATGGCCTCGCTGGCGAAGCCGGGCGCGGTCCAGAAATGGCCCAGGCGCCGCCACGTGACCGCTTCGTACCCGGTTTCCTCGGCCAGCTCCCTCGGGGCGGCCTCCTCGGGCGGCTCGATGGTACCGTCGCCGCGTCGATCGAGCGTCCCGGCCGGGATCTCCAGCAGGATGCGCTGGGCCGCTGACCGGAACTGGCGGACCAGCAGCAGGTCGGGGCCGTCGAGCGCCACGATGGCCACGGCTCCGGGATGGTCCACGATCTCGCGTTGATGCTGGCGGCCATCGGGCCCCCGCACGGTGTCCACGCGGAACCGGATGAACCGTCCGACGTGGACCGTCCGACGCGCGATCGTGGTCTCGACCAGGGCCGCGTCATCAGCGGCTTCTGCGCTGGTCGTGGCGGGCTGGCGGTCCCCGGCTGACCCGTCGCTCACGGCGCGAGTATAGGTCGACCCCGCAGCTGTCCACGCCGCGGCCGATCCTGCCTCGTGCGCGGCGGTCGCGTGACGAGATGTGGTGCGTGCCGGCGACTGGTACTTCCGTACTAGGCCCGCCGACCGGCCCGCTGGATGGGCGGTCGGTGATCCCGCTTCAGATCGGCCCCTGAAGACGACTCCGCGGCCAAGCCGGCGCCCCGGGTGGTGCTCGCATGCGCCAGGGGACCGGTACTTCCGTCTCATCGACGCGCCCAGGGGCCGTTGGGAGCATGGCCTTCCGATCGACGCCACCCCGGCGCCGATCCCGGGTCGCGCGGCGCGGTCCGGCTGGGAGTTCGACCGGAGATCGACACATGGACAGGGTGAAGCAGGGCACCGACCGACTCGCGCGCTCGTGGCGCTGGCGGTTGGCCTCCTGGCGCTGGCAGCTCGCCTCGTGGCGCTGGAATGCCGCTGCCTCGTGGCGGTGGCAGGTGGCCGCGTCCTGGCGCTGGGACTGACCGGCCCGGGTCGGCCGGCCTGAAACCGGCCTACCTCGCCGGGGACGTCTTCCCCGGCCGGGCATAGCGGTGGCGCCCCATCGGGGGCACCACCGGTGACCGATCAAGGGCGTGCTGGTGGGGCACGTCCCTTTCCGCGTGTCCGGTGATCCGTTCGCACGCCTGCGGTTGACCCCCGCGGCCCGGACCGGGTATCGTCGCTGGCCTGATGCCGCGCCACCGCATCATCGCGGGCATGGCGATCGTGGCGACAGCCCTGTTGCTCGTATCCGCGGGCTCGCTGCTGGCCTCGACGCCCGACACGGTCGCGCCCGACATGGCCGTCGCGCCGCAGTCCACCGCGCCCAGCTGCTCGGGCTGGACCAGCACCTACGCGCCGCCCCTGGTCGTCCGGGTCGGGATGGTCGTGAGCGGCTCCGTGGCGAGCGTGTCGGTCGTGCCCTTCGACACCTATGTCCAGACCGTCCTGGCCGCCGAGTGGGGCACGTCCAATGACGCGCGGTATCTGCAGATCGGGGCCATCGCGGTCAAGCAGTACGCGTGGTACTACACGATGCACGGGCGGGCGGGCCATACGTTCGGCGGCGCCTGCTTCGACGTCCGCAGCGACGGCTACGACCAGGTCTACGATCCCGTGCACCACGTGGCATCGGCGCAGGACAAGGCCGCGGTCGTGGCGACCTGGCAGATCTCGCTGCGCAAGGCGGGCGTCTTCTTCCTGCCCCACTACAACGGCACCACCGGCTCGAAGTGCGGCACCGGCGGCTACTCGACCGGCACGCTGCTGCCGCAGAACGCGATCCACGACTGCCTCCTTAACGACGGCATGTCGCGCAACGCCGCGCTGCACCTGTACCTCGACAAGCCGACGCCGCCCGCGAGCATCGACGACCTGGTCAACCTGGCCGGCGGTGACCGCTATGCGACGGCCGTGGCGATCTCGGCGTGGCGCTTCAAGCCGAGCGTGCCAGCCGTGGTCGTGGCCAGCGGCGCCAACTTCCCCGATGCGCTCGCAGGCGGCCCGCTGGCGGCCCAGCTGGGCGCGCCCGTGCTGCTCCTGCCGCCTTCCGACACCGTGCCCGCGGGTGTGGCCACCGAGCTGCAACGACTGATGCCGGCGAAGATCTTCGTCCTGGGCAGCAACGGCGCCGTGAGTGATCTGCAGGCGACCGCGCTCGCGGCGTTCGTGCCGGGGCAGGACGCCGGCAAGGTCATCCGCCTGGCCGGGCCCACCCGCTACGACACGGCCATCGCTGTCTCCGGGTTCGCTTTCCCCAGCGTCGGTGGCGTGTCGCCCCACGTGCCGGTCGTCTACGTGGCCAACGGCTCGCTCTTCCCCGATGCCATGGCGGGCGCGTCGGCCGGGGCGCGCATGGGCGGCCCGGTGCTGATCGAGGACCCGACCCAGCCGTTGGCTGGCCAGGCCGCGCTCGAGGCCGAGCTGACCCGTCTCGCGCCGGCAAAGATCGTCGTGCTGGGCAGCGCCGCGTCCGTCTCTGATGCGATGTTCCAGGCGCTCCAGGCGTTCGTGCCGACCCCGGCCGACCTCACGCGCGTGGCCGGTCCCGATCGCTACAGCACGGCCGCCGCGCTGGCCGCGGCGACGTACGCAGCGGGCGAGCCCGACCTGTTCATCGCCTCCGGCCTCAACTTCCCCGACGGCCTCGCCGGGGCGGCGTTGGGCGGACCGATCCTGTTCGTGCCCAACGCCGCGCCCGTGCCCTTCGCTGCGCTGTACGAGGTCGGCCAGCTGGCCGCCGGCCAGCTCGTGATCCTGGGCAGCAATGGGGCCGTCGGTGACTCGGCGGTGGCCGCTGTCGGCTATGCCCAGGAGTTGCCACCGACGCCCAGCCCCAGTCCGACGCCCACGCCGAAGCCCACGGTCCCGCCGCCCAGCGCACCCTGACGCAGCTGACCCTGTCGGGGTCACGACAGCGGTCGATGGGCGCGCGGTGGTACCGTCGCAACGATGCCCGGCCGCTCGGCCCTGCCGACCCTCGGACTGGCCCGCATGGTGGTGCGCCGTGCCCGCGCGGACCTGCCGTTCGTGCTCGCGGTCTGGCTGCTGCTGACGTCCGCCGTGACGCTCATCGCGGCCAGCGTGCTCTATGGCGATACCGTGGCCCTGGGCGGGATCCGGCGCTCGATCGCGAGCGCGCCGGGCGCCGACCATGGCATCGCGATCGGGACCACCACGACCGCGGCCGCGCTGGGCGGCTTCGACGCGACCATCCGGGATCGGCTGGCCACCGCGCTGACCCCGGCCCACGGTGAGATCGTGCTGGTCGTGCGCTCCGCGTCACTTGCGCCCATCGCGACGGCGGGTGCGCCAGCCGTGACCGGGGGCGGGACGGTCGCGCCGCTGACCGTCCTCGCCGGGTTCGAGGGCCTGGCTAGCCACGCCACGCTGACCAGCGGCACATGGCCGCAGCCGGGCAGCCAGCCGGTGCAGGCGACCGTCTCACAGGGGGCAGCCGCGGCCCTGGGCCTGCACGTCGGTGACCAGGTGCGGCTGGCCGACGCCTCGACCCCGGGGGCCGACCCGACGAAGGCGGTCGCCGAGGTCGCGATCACCGGGATCTGGACGACCGACCCGACCGACGGCTACTGGCTGGGCGACCCGTTCGACACGACGGGGGTGGGCCAGGGTGTGCTGCGCGGGCCGCTCTTCGTCGCGCCGGCCGACCTGCTCGGGCGCGGTGCCGCTGGGGGCGCGCTGGCCGTCGAGTGGCGGACGATCCCCGACCCGACCACCATCCTGCCCGGCGACCTCGCCGCCATCGAGGCGCGGTTGGCCGGTCTGCCCGCGGCCGTCCGGGCCATCGTCCCCTTCAACCAGCCGGTACGGGTCAGCGGTGGGCTGGCCACGGTGCTCGACGGCGTGGCCGCCGCCGGGCTGGTCAACGGCAGCAACGTGACCCTCCTGACCATCCAGTTCGCGGTCCTGGCCGCCTATGCCGTCCTGCTCGTCGGCGCGATGCTGGGCGATCGACGTCGCGCGCACGTCGGGCTGATCCGTTCGCGCGGCGCATCGCCCGTGCACGTGGCCGGACTGGCGGTCGGCGAAGCGTTGCTCGTCGCCGTGCCGGCGACGCTCGTCGCCTTGCCGGCCAGCGTGGCGGTCGTGTGGGCCGTCGGGCAGCTCGGCCCCCTGGCCGCCGCCGGCGTGGCGACGTCGGTGCACCTGGACTCGGCCACGGTCGTGGCGGCGATCGCGGCGGGGCTGGTCGGGGTGATCGTGCTGGCCCTGCCGGTGGCCACGACGGGCGCCAACCTGGGCGGCATCCGGGCCGCCATGGCGCGTCCGATGTCGCGCACGCTGGCCCAGCGGCTGGGCCTCGACGTGGCCCTGGTAGCCGTGGCGATCGTGGCCATCTGGCAGCTGCAGACGTACGGCGCGACGCTCACGCGCGACCTTCAGGGCAGCCTTGGCATCGACCCGCTGCTGGTGGCCGCACCGGCTCTCGGCCTGCTGGCCGGGGCGGTCCTGACGACGCGCCTGATGCCCCGCCTGGCGGAACTCGGCGAGCGGTGGCTGGGCCGCGCCAGGGGCCTGGTGGGTGCCCTCGGGGCGCGCCAGCTGGCCCGCCGCCCGCTGCGCTACACGCGAGCCGCCCTGCTGCTGGTCCTGGCGGCCGCGATGGTCACCTTCGCCGGGGTGTACGCCACGACGTGGGCCCAGTCGCAGGTCGATCAGGCAGGGTACAAGGCAGCGTCCGACGTGCGTCTGGTGAGCGCCCAGGCGACCCAGATCCCCAGCTGGGGCATGGGCCCGGCATTGCGTGCGCTGCCCGGCGTCACGTCGGCCATGCCGGTCGTGCGCCAGACATTCCAGCTCGGCAACGACACGATCCGCGATGGCAACCTGCTGGCCCTCGATCCGAGCCTGACCGCGGCGCTCGTGGCGCTGCCGCGTGGCACGCCGACGGGCCTCTCGGCGGCGCTCGCCGGACTGGCCACCGCGCGACCGGCGAGCCATGCCGTGGCCCTGCCCGGGCGTCCGAAGCGCCTGGTCCTGTCGGTCGATAAGGATCTGACCCCTCCCGACGGCGAGGACATCACGGGCGCCCAACCCCTGGGCCTGGTGGCATTCCTCCAGGACGCCGACGGCCGCATCTTCCGGATGAGTGGGGGAGCCATCGGCTATGACTCGGGGACCCAGGTGGTCGCGTTCGACCTGACCGAAGCGGTCGCCGGGCTCGATGTCGAGCCGGTCTATCCGCTCGGGCTGCTGGCCGTGGAGTTGCGCGGTCCGCGGCCGGACGTCACCGGCACGGAGCGACTCAGCAGCGTGGCGGTCGATGCAGGTGCCGGCGGACCGAGCAGCACGGTGGAGCTCCTGCCCGAGGCGGGCCTCGTCCAGATCGACCCGGCCACGGACACGGCCATCGGGCTCTGGTCGGCGCCACCCCCCCGCCTGGGCGGCGTGGCGGCCATCGTCAGCCAGGCGTTCCTGGACCAGACCGGGACGCGTGTCGGCGACGAGGTCAGCATCGCCACCAGCGCCGGGGCGATCGTGCGCATCGACGTGGTCGCCGTGAGCCCCCTGTTCCCGACCCTGGATCCGGGTGTGCCGTTCCTCATCGTCGACGACGCGACGCTCGACCTGGACCGCCTGAGCAGCCTCGACGACGTGGCCCCGACGACCGAGTGGTGGCTGGGCGTGACCCCGGCGCAAGTGCCGACGGTGATGGCCGCCGCGACCCGACCACCGTTCAACGCGACGGCGGTCATCGGGCGCGCGCCCCTCATCCAGACGCTGGAGAACGACCCGGTGGCCCTCAGCACCGTGGGCGCGTTCACGCTCGGCGCCATCGCGGCACTCGCCTTCGCCGCCATCGGCTTCCTGGTGACGGTCCTTGTCTCGACCAGCGAACGGACCGGCGAGTTCGCGCTCCTCCATGCCCTCGGCCTGTCGCGTGCGCAGCTGCGGCGGTGGCTGTCCCTCGAGGATGCCTTCCTGCTGGTGGTCGGGATCGTCGGCGGCATCGGTCTCGGGTTGCTCGTGGCCTGGCTCGTGCTGCCCTTCACCACCCTGGCCGCCAACGGCAGCGTCCCCGTGCCCCGCCCGGCCATCGTGGTGCCCGTGGCGATCCTCGCCGTGCTGGTGGCCCTGGCCGTGGCGCTGCTGGTCATGACGGTGGTCATCATCAGCCGCCAGATCCCGCGCATCCGCGTGGCCAACGTCCTGCGGGCCGGCGAATGAGGGCCTTGGCTTGGCTCGCGATGTGCCTGCGCCGACTGCGCCAGGACCGTGCGGCGGCGGTCGGGTATGTGCTTCTGACGCTGGTCACCGCGGTGGTCTTCGCGACGGCCCCCCGGCTGCTGACCCAGGTGTCCCAGCAGGGTCTGCAGGCGGAGCTGGCCGCGGTGCCGCCGACGCAACGTGATGTGCGCGTGACGCAGATCACGCGGCCCGAGACCATGGCTGGCCTCACCATCGACGGCGTCATGGGCGAGGGACAGGCGCTGGAGCAGCAGCTGCCACCGGCCCTGCAGGCCACCATCGGGGGCACGACCTACGTCGTGTCGACGCCGCTGTGGCACCCGACCGCCGGCACGCCCATCGAGAGCGTCATCTCGCTGCGCATCCAGCAGGATGTCGAGGCCCACCTGCGCCTCGTCGCCGGCGCGTGGCCCAGTGGGGCGACCACGCGCGCCACCGATCGGCATAAGGGCGCACCGCCCGGCGCGATGATCACCACCTTCCCAGTGGCCATGGCCGCCGACGCGGCGGCTGCGCTGCAGGTCGGCGTGGGCGACACCATCGCGCTCTCCCCCGAATCGACCGATCCGCTCGCGGACGGCCGCCTGCTTGACGCGGCCGTCACGGTCGTCGGCCTCTACGCCCCCCTTGACCCGGCCGATCCGTACTGGCACGACGACGCCGATGTGCAGGGCTTCACCTTGCGCGTCCAGGGCACCGGCTTCCGCGCGCAGGAACATCCTCAGGTCGACACGACCGTCCTGTTGTCGCCTGCCGCCTACCCGGCGCTGGGCGACGGGACGGAGAACGCCGAGCTGGGGACGATCGAGGGCATCCTGCCGCTCGAATACGAATGGCGCTACGTCGTCGACCCGGCCCGCGTGAGGGCCACGTCGCTCGATGGGCTGGTCGCCGCCCTGCGGCGCGCCGGGACGCTCTTCCCGACCACGATTCCACCGACGCACCTGACCGCCGCTGGTGATCCGGCGACGGCCATGCAGACCGGTCTGCTGGCGCTGGTCGCCGGCCACCTGGCGCGTTGGACCGTGGTGCGGGCGGTGATGCTCGTGGCGGCCATCGGGGCCGGGACCGTCGCCCTGGCCTGCCTGGCACTGGTGGCGGTGCTGGCCTCCCAACGGCGTCGTCGGAGCCTGCTCCTGGCGCGCGGCCGGGGGGCCTCGCGCGCCCAGATCGCGGGCGCCATCGTCTTCGAGTGCCTGGTCCTGACCGTCCCGCCGGTCGTGCTGGCCGTCCTCGTGGCGCGCCTGCTCGTGCCGAGCACGGCGCCCGGCCATCTGACCGGCCTGGCGGCGGCCGGCGTCGGCTTCGTGGCCGCCGGCACGTACGCGCTGGCCGTGGCCTCGAGCGCCTTCGGACCGTTTCGGGCGGGCCAGACGCGCGATCGGCCCGGCCGTGCCACCCCGCGTCGCGTGGTCCTCGAGGCGCTCGTCGTGCTGGCCGCGATCGGGGGCGTCGTGCTCCTGCGCCAGCGCGGCATCCTGGGCGGCAGCTCCACCTTGACGGCGCCGACGGTCGACCCGCTGCTGGCCGCCGCGCCGGCCCTCGTCGGTCTGGCCGTGGGGTTGCTGGCGGTCCGCCTGTATCCGCTGCCGATGCGCCTCGCCGCCGGCCTCGCCGCTCGCCGGCGTGATGCCGTACCCGTCCTGGCGCTGCGGCGCGTCACCCGTGGCGGGGGCGGCGCGGCGATCCTGCTGATCCTGCTGGCCAGCACGGCCAGCGCTGTGTTCGCCTCGGCGACCCTGGTCCATGTCGACGCGTCGGCTGACGCCGTGGCGTGGCAGCAGGTCGGCGCCCCGGTGCAGCTCTCGGTACCCACCGGGGGCCTGGTGCCGGCGGCTGACCTGCGCCAGCTGCCGGGCGTGACGGCCTCGGCCGACGGCTTCCGGGCGCCGGTCACCACCGGCACCGGCAGTATCCGCACGCTGATCGCGCTGGATACGGCGCGCTACGAGGCGATCGTCCGTGGCACGCCGATCGATCCGTCCCTGCCGGCCGACATGCTGGCGCCGGTGGTCCTCCAACCGCTGCCGGTGATCGTCTCGCCGAGCACGGTGAAGGAGAGCCACCAGTTCCAGGTCGGCGACGTCTTCCCGGTGACCGTGGCCGGCGCCCGCGTCGATCTGCGGGTCGTCCAGATCCGCCCCACGTTCCCCTCGATCCCCGTGGGTAACGGATTCGTCGTCATCTCGCAGCCACAGCTGGCCGCTCTCGCGCCGCCGAACATGCCCAGCCGCACCTTCTCCTTCCTGCAGGTGGCTCCCTCCGCCATCGACGGACTGACGGCCGCCGTCGTGGCCATGCACGCCGTGGTCACGGTCCAGGTCCAGGCGCAGGTCGCCGCATCCCTGCGCGCCTCGCCGCCAGTGGCGGCCGTCGCGACCGGCGTGGCCATCACGGCCGCCATCGCGCTCGCGTATGCCGCCCTGGCCGTGGCGGCCGCCCTCGCCCTGGCCGGAGCGGGGCGGGCGGTGGAGATGGCGCACCTGCGCGTCTTCGGCCTGACGGGGCGCCAGGGCGTCGAGCTGCTCGTGCTCGAATACGGACCCGCGCTGGTGGTCGCCTTCCTGGGGGGGGCCATCCTGGGCCTCGGCCTCTTCGCGCTGCTGCGCGATGGACTGGGCCTGACCACGTTGATCGGCTCCGCGGTGGAGGTGCCGCTGGGTCTGGCCCTCGTGCAGGTGCTGCTGCTCCTCGTGACCCTGGTCGCTATCGTGACCCTGGGCCTGGGCGTGGGGGCGCTGCTGCAGCGCGGTGCCGTGCCCGCCACCGCCATCCGAGAGGGTATCGAATGACCGAGCGCGGCGCCGCCCCGCCCATGATCCTGTGCGACAACCTGGTGCGCATCTTCAAGGTCGCCGACCTGGAGGTGGTCGCCCTTCAGGGCCTCGACCTGGCCGTGCCCGGCGGCGAGTTGATGGCCCTCGTCGGGGCATCGGGCAGCGGCAAGTCGACGCTGCTCAACATCCTGGGCGCGCTCGACGAGCCGACCGCCGGCCAGGCCATCGTGGGCGGCCACGACCTGGGCCGCATGCGCCGCCGCGAACGGACTCATTACCGGCGCCACGTGGTGGGCATGGTCTGGCAGCAGACAGGACGCAACCTGTTGCCGTACCTGAGCGCGGGCGAGAACGTCGAGCTGCCGATGGTCCTGGCGGGCACGCGCGGCCGGCGCCAGCGCGCCCGCGACCTGCTGGCCACGGTCGGGTTGGCGGAGCGGGCCGACCATCGGCCGGACCGCCTGTCCGGCGGCGAGCAGCAGCGCGTGGCCATCGCGGTGGCCCTGGCCAACGCCCCCGACGTGCTGCTGGCCGACGAGCCGACCGGCGAGCTCGACAGCAACACGTCCGGCGAGGTCTTCGACGTCCTGCGCCGGATCAACGCGGACCTGGGCACGACGGTGGTCATCGTGACCCACGATCCGCTGGTCTCGGAGCATGTCTCGCGTACCGTGACCATCCGCGATGGACGAACCAGCAGCATGACGGTGCGGCGGACCCAGCGGTCCGATGACGGCGACCACCACGTCATCGCCGAGGAGTTCGCCGTGCTCGACAAGGCCGGTCGGCTGCAGCTGCCACGCGCCCATATCGAAGCGCTGGACCTGGCTGACCGGGTCCGGCTGCGCCTCGAGGAGGATCACGTGGGCGTGTTCGCCGAGCGGGCACCGGAGGCCGCGGATGACCGGCCCGACGGGGAGCGCTCGTGACCGACGGGGCGGAGCGGCCGGCCGGCCTGCCCGACGAGGACGATCGCTATCGGCCGCATGCCGACACGCCCATGCTCCAGGCCATCGGGCTGAGCCGCGACTACGCCTCCGGCAGCAGCGTCATCCACGCCCTCCACGGCGTGGACCTGGACGTGGCGCGGGGTGAGCTGCTGGCGGTGCGCGGGCGGTCGGGCAGCGGCAAGACGACGCTGCTCAACCTGCTGGGCGTGCTCGATCGGCCGACCTCGGGACGGGTCGTGCTCGACGGCGTCGAGGTCTCGTCACTGACGGAGGCGCAGCTGGTCGACGTGCGGCGCCGCAAGGTCGCCTTCATCTTCCAGGCGTTCGGGCTGGTGCCCATCCTGTCGGCGGCGGAGAACGTGGAGGTCCCGCTGCGCCTGGTGTCGGCCGACGGGGCTACCCGCGACGCCCGCGTGCGCGAGCTGCTCGAGCTGGTCGGGCTGGGGCGGCGCATGCGCCACCGGCCGCACGAGCTATCGGGCGGTGAACAGCAGCGGGTGGCCATCGCCCGCGCGCTGGCCAACCGGCCCAAGGTCCTGCTTGCCGACGAGCCGACCGGTCAGCTGGACTCGGAGACGGGGCGCAAGGTCATGGCGCTCCTGCGTACCGTGGTGCGCGCCGAGAACGTCACCGCGGTGGTGGCCACGCACGATCCGATCATGCTGGAGGTGGCCGACCGGGTGGTCGAGCTGCGCGACGGGGTCCTCGCGCCCCACTCGTGACGGCGGCCTGCTGGGGGCGGATCAGGTCCCCGAAGGATCGACGGGCGCGGTCGACGGCGGGGTCGCCGGCGACTCGACGAGCGAGGTGGGCGCGTTGTGGACGGCGGGGATCGAGCCCAGGCGGCCGGCCTGGTAGTCGGCCAGGGCCTGCACGATCTCCTGGCGGGTATTCATCACGAACGGGCCCATCCACGCGACCGGTTCCCGGATGGGCCGTCCGCCCAGGAGGAGCACGTCGAGGTTCGGGCCGCGGCTTTCCTGGGCCCGCGTCGCGGCGACCGTCATGGCGTCACCGGGGCCGAAGACGGCCAGCTGGCCCGGCCCGATCGGTCGGCCCTCGGCGCCGACCGTGCCATAGCCGGACAGGACGTACAGCAGGCTGTTGTAGTCGGCGCGCCAGGGCAGCATGAGTCGAGCGCTCGGCGCCAGGGTGGCGTGGATCAGGGTCATCGGCGTGTAGGTCGAGCCCGGCCCGTGCTGGCCGTCCACCTCGCCCGCGATGACGCGCACCAGCGCCCCGCCATCGGGCGATGAGGCGAGCGCCACCTCGCTGGCGCGCAGGTCCTGGTAGCGTGGCGCGGCCCATTTCTGGGCGCTGGGCAGGTTGACCCACAGCTGGAAGCCGTGGAACAGGCCGCCGCTGGCCACGAGTGCCTCCGGCGGCTTTTCGATATGCAGGATGCCCGCGCCTGCGGTCATCCACTGCGTGTCGCCGTTGGTGATGACCCCGCCGCCGCCGTTGGAATCGCTATGCTCGAAGATACCGTCGATCATGTACGTGACGGTCTCGAAGCCGCGATGGGGATGCCATGGCGTGCCCTTGGGCTCGCCGGGCGCGTAGTCGACCTCGCCCATCTCGTCCAGGTGGACGAAGGGGTCGAGCTCGGTCAGGTCGACGCCGGCGAACGCGCGCCGCACCGGGAAGCCCTCGCCCTCGAGCCCATGCGGGGCGAGCGTGACGCTGCGCACCGCGCGCTGGCGGGCGAGCGGCCCTGGCTCGGCGATGCGAGGCAGGACGGTGATGTCATCGACGGTCACGGCGGGCACGGGGGTCTCCTGGATGGTGGGACGGCCGCCATCATCGCACGCATGTCGTTGCGCGTGCAACTACCGAGTGGCGGGGAGCCGGAGTGGCCGGCGCGCGGGGCAGTGGGGGCGTCGGCAGGGGCCGGCCCAGAGATCCCACACAAGCTCTTATGTCAACCCGGGTAGCACTCGGCCACCTTCGAGGGGTGCAAACGTCGGGAATCGATCGCATCGGCGCCCTGGATGGCATCGCTCGAGCGTGGCGCGAGCGGCATCGCTGAGGGACACGCACCGCCGTGCGGCCTCGCGGCGGCGCATCCGCGTCCAACGTTACCCCCAGTGACATATGGGCAGGTCGGTAGCGCAGCCTAGTAGACGATCTCGTCGGTCTCCGGCAATTCGAACGGGTGGACGTCGCCCATGCCCGAACCGATCGTCGCCGAGACGGCCCAGTGGCCATGGCCCGCAGCGGTGCCCATGGGCAGGATCGGTCCCGTGACGACGATCCGCGCCACCACCTCACCGGCCCGGTCGTAGCGG
>JBIOID010000023.1:0-14496 GCA_044449585.1 Candidatus Limnocylindrales bacterium | reverse complement strand
CTGCTGGGCGAGCTGTCCCTGGACGGCACGTTGCAGCCCGTGCCCGGCGTGCTGCCCATGGTCGCGACGCTGGCGCGCGCCGGCCACCGCCGGGTGGTCGTGCCCGTCGCCAACATAGCGGAGGCTCGGCTGGTCGAGGGCGTCGAGGCGGTTGCCGTCGGTGGCCTCGACGATGCCGCCCGACTGGTGGCAGGGCCGCACGGGCGGCGCGCGGCGGCGGCCAGCCGGCGGCCCGCGGCTCGGGTGTCGGTGCCGGAGGCGCCGACCACGCTGCGTCCGCCTCCGACGCCCCGGCCGACGAGCCTGGTGGCCGCCATCGACCCGGTCGACCTGCTTGAGGTGCGCGGCCAGGCGGCAGCACGGTGGGCGCTCGAGATCGCCCTGGCCGGCGGCCACAACCTGCTGTTGGTCGGACCGCCAGGTGCCGGCAAGACCCTGCTGGCCCGGGCCATCCCCGGCCTGCTGCCGCCCCTCGAGGACGACGAGGCCCTTGAGGCGACCGTCATCGCCAGCGTCGCGGGCCTGCTCCCGGGTACCGACGGCCTGTGGCGGGACCGACCCTTCCGGGCACCTCACCACACCAGCTCCTATGCCGCCCTCGTCGGCGGGGGACCGCGCCTGGCGCCGGGCGAGGTCACGCTCGCGCATCGGGGCGTCCTGTTCCTGGACGAGCTGGCCGAGTTCGACCGCGATGTGCTCGATGCCCTCCGCCAGCCGCTGGAGGACGGCAGCGTCACCATCGCGCGGGCGACTGGCCAGGTGCGCTATCCGGCCCGCCTGCAGCTCGTGGCGGCCATGAACCCCTGCCGCTGCGGGTTCGCCGGCGACCCCACGCGTGCCTGTCGCTGCCTGCCGCACGAGCCCGAGCGGTACGTGCGACGCGTCAGCGGCCCCCTCCTGGACCGCCTCGACCTGCGCGTGGAGATGGAGCGCGTGCCACCGGCCGCGTTGCTGGAGCTGAGGGACCCGGAGCCGTCGGTCGTGGTCGCGCAGCGGATCGCGGCGGCCCGGCAGATGGCCCGTGAGCGCAACGAGGGCATCGTCAACGCCGCCCTGCCCGGATCGGCGGCCCTCCGCGTGGCCGAGCTCGACGGGCCGGCCCGGCGCCGCCTGGAGGAGGTCGCGACGCGCGAGGCGCTGACCGCCCGCGGCGTCCATCGGATCGTCCGGGTGGCGCGCACGATCGCCGACCTGGGTGGTCGGGAGCGGGTCGGCGAGGGCACCATCCTGGCCGCGGCCAACCTGCGCGATCCGTCCGCCCGCCCTGGAGCGCTGGCCGCGTGAGAGATGACGGGGAGCGGCGGGCGTGGGTCGCGCTGGCCGGTGTGTCGGGCATGGGCCCGGCCAGGTTCGGCTCGCTGGTGGGGGCCGCTGGTGGCGCGCGCGCGGTGCTGGAGCTCGCCGCGTGCGGCGAGTGGACGAGGCTCGACGCGCAGGAGCGGGTCGCGCCGGCGCTGCGCACGGCCATCCAGGGACTGGCCCGGGCCGTGCCCGACGTGCCGGAAGACGTGGTGCGGCACGGCGTGTGGACGTTGACCCCGCTTGACGAGGGGTATCCGGATGCCTTCGCCGTGCTGCCCGACCCGCCGCCCGTGCTCTACGGCTGGGGCGACCCGGCGACCCTGGGTGAGGGGCGGCGGGTGACGGTGGTCGGCACACGCCGCCCGAGCATCGCCGGCCGCGCGTTGGCCGGCGCCATCGCCCGGCAACTCGTGGAGCTGCGGGTGGCGGTCGTGTCGGGCCTGGCGTTCGGCATCGATGGGGCCGCCCACGCCGCAACCGTGGCGGCGGGTGGCGTGACGGTCGGCGTCATCGGCGCCGGCCACGGCCAGCCCGGTCCACGGGCCCACCGGGACCTGGTCGGGGCGATCCTGGCGTCGGGTGGAGCGGTGGTCAGCGAGCTGCCCCCGCGGACCGCCCCTTCCCGGACCACGTTCCCTCGCCGCAACCGCCTGTTGAGTGCCCTCGGCGCGGCCGTGATCGTCGTCGAGGCACCGCTGCGGAGCGGCGCCGTCAGCACCGCTCACCACGCCCTGGAGCACGGGCACCCGCTGTTCGTCGTGCCTGGTCGTCCCGGGGACCGCCTGACGGCCGGCTGCCTGCGCCTGCTGCGCGAGACGGAGGCGCGGCCGCTGGTCGGGCTCGACGAGCTGGTGGCTGACCTGGCCAGCCTGGGGATCCTGGCGGGCTCGGGCACCGGCGTGGCGCGCGGGTCCCGGGCGACCGGCCCGACCCTGTCGCGTCGGGCCGCCCTGGGACTGCTCGGTCCGGCCGAGCGCGCCGTGGCCGAAGTGCTAAGTCGCGGCCCGGCCGGACTCGATCGGCTCATCGAGACGACCGGCCTCGCGCCGGCCACCGCGGCCGGCGCCGTGACGGTCCTGCAGCTGCGCGGCTGGGTGACCGGCATGGGCGCGACGTTCGTGGCAGCCGGGCCCCTGGCACGGCCACGATAGGGTCGTTGGGGCACTGAGAAGCACGGGCCAGCGCCACCCCGGACCTTCGGCGTTGTGGCATGACGCCGCTCGCTCTGTTAGGCTGGGTCGGAAACCAGCCCAGGTCGGTTCCTTCGCGGGTACGACTGACGCCCGTTTGCCGACCGCCTACGCGGAGAAGGACTATTGCGGAAGGCGATCGCGGCCCTGCTCGGCCTGCCCCTCATCGGCGCTCTGTACCTCGGTCCGGTAGCACGTCGACGGGCGCTGTTCCGAGGTGCCGCTTGCCTGATGGTGGGAGGGTTGTTCACGATCGTCGCGCTGAGCACGGCGGCGACGCCTTCCGCTGACGCGTTCAAGTCCACGTCCGTCGACCCGCGGGTGGTCACCGATCTCAGCACGACCGTGGTCACGGGCCACGGCCTGGTCGAGCCCGCCACGATCGTCTTCAGCGTACCGGTCGACCAGCAGAAGGTGACCGCAGCGCTGCGCGTGACACCGGCCACGCCGGTCCGCCTGACCTGGTCCCCCGATGGCGCGCTCCTGCATGTCGCACCGGTGGACCACTGGGCGCCCGACACGCTGTATACGCTGGGCCTGGACACGACCGCGGTCGGCCGCGACGGCTCGGCCCTGCCGACGCCGCTGTCGGCCGTCTTCCTCACGCGCAACCAGACGACGGCCAGCCTGGCCGTCCAGCCGGCCTCCGGCGCGGGCGGCGCGCCGAGCGTCGCGCTGACGTTCACCTCGCCGGTGACGGCCACGGCCGTGAGTGCCGCCTTGACGGTCGTGCCGGCCATCGCCGGTCGCGTCACCACGGTCGGCCCCCTGCAGGACGCCCTGAACACCACCTACGTGTGGCGGCCGTCACAGGCCCTCGCGCCGGGCACCACCTACTCGCTCGGCCTGTCCCCCGATCTGCGCGACGCCGATGGCGTGGCGCTCGCGGCGGGCGCCACGATCGACCTCGCGATGGCGGCCCGACCCGCCGTGGTGCGCACGCGACCCGCAGCTGGGGCGACCGGCGTGGCCCTCGACCAGGCGATCTCCGTGCGTTTCAGCCAGGCCATGGACCGGGCGTCGACGCAGGCTGCCTTCCACGTGACGGGCTTCGCCGTCCCGGCCCAGGCGGGCCGTTTCAGCTGGGCTGAAGGCGACACCGTCCTCGTGTGGACGCCCACGGCGAAGCTCGGCTACGGGTCTCACTACACCATCCATCTCGACGGCACCGCGACGTCCAAGGCGGGCGTCACCATGACGGCGGACCCGACGGCGACGGCGGCCAAGGCCACCTTCTCGACGGTGGCGCGCCCGGTCGCCAAGCCCAAGGCCAAGGCCCGCACCGACAAGCCCAAGCCGGGCGGCGGGAGCAGCACCAGTGCGCCGTGGGCGAGCACGGAGCGCTACTTCCTGAGCCTCATCAACTGCGACCATACGGGCGGCTGGGTGAGCAGCAGCGGCGTGTGCACCGGGCGCGGCACGAATGGCCGCGCCGCCCTGACGCTGAGCGCGGCCGTGTCGAACGGGGCCAGCCGACCGTGGGCCAAGTACCTTGCCCAGACGAGCCAGCTGTACCACGGTTGCCCGTCGTGCCGGCTGTCGGCCATCGGCTACGGCAGCGGGTGGTGGGGCGAGAACCTGGCCTGGTGGTCGGGCACGCCGACCGAGGGAGCCATCCAGGCCATCCTCTTCTTCCAGAGCGAGAAGGCCGCCAAGGGCGGGCACTACATGAACATGATGGACGCGCGCGGTCGCATCGCGGGGGTCGGTGTCTGGCAGGCCAACGGACGGGTCGTCTTCTGCATCGACTTCGTGAGCTGACGGCCGTCGGGGCGGCCGATGATCCGGAACGCGGTGGTCCACATGCAGGGAGAGCAGCCGCTGCTGGCCGATCTCCCGGCGCTGCCCACGGCCACCGATGCGTGCCTCATGTGCACCAACCTGCGCACGCTCGACGGCAAGCGCCAGCTCTTCGTCGACGCGGTCGGGTCGACCTTCGTCATCCCGCTGCTGCACGTGCGTTTCATCGAGGTCGCCGCCGAGGACGCCGGGGGCGGGTCTCCGCCGGCCCTGCCGCAGGGCGCGCTCGAGCCCGACGAGGCCAATGCCGAGCTCGACGAGGACATCCTGCGCCGTATCCGCGAGGCCTGACCGGGTCACGGAGCGCCAAGAGGCCGGTGCTACACTCCCGCCCGGATGACGAAGAACCTGGTGATCGTGGAATCGCCGGCCAAGGCACGCACGATCGAGCGGTACCTGGGCCCCGACTTCCAGGTCCTGGCCTCGTATGGGCACGTGCGGGATCTGCCCGAGAACCCCGGCAAAGGCAAGCTGGGCGTGGATGTCGATCACGACTTCCGCCCCGACTATGTGGTGCCCGAGGACCGGCGCAAGCAGGTCGCGAGCATCGCCCGCGAAGCGGCGCGCGCCGAGACGGTCTTCCTGGCGACGGACCTTGATCGGGAAGGGGAGGCGATCGCCTGGCACGTGGCGGAGGCCGCCCATATCCCCGACGCCAAGCAACGGCGGGTCACCTTCGGCGAGATCACGGAGGGGGCCATCCGCACCGCCTTCGCCAATCCCCGCCGCATCGACATGGACCTGGTGGACGCCCAGCAGACGCGCCGCATCGTCGACCGCCTGGTCGGTTACACGCTCAGCCCACTGCTCTCGCGCAAGGTGCGCGGCGGCCTGTCCGCCGGGCGCGTGCAATCGGTCGCCGTGCGCCTGGTGGTCGAGCGGGAGCGGGAGATCGACGCGTTCACGACCCGCGAGTACTGGACGCTGGCGGCCCGCCTGCGGACAGCGGACGGGACGGCGTTCGCGGCGGACGTCGTGCGCTTCGACGATGCCGCGCTGGAGATCGCGGATGAGGCCGCGGCATCGGCCCATCGCGACGCCCTCCTGGCGACCCGGCCGGTCGTCAGCAAGGTCACCACGCGCCAGGTCCGGCGCAGTCCGGCGCCGCCCTTCACCACCAGCACGCTGCAGCAGGAGGCGAGCCGCAAGCTGGGCTTCCGGCCCAAGCGCACGATGTCCATCGCGCAGCGCCTGTACGAGGGCGTCGAGCTGCCCGACGGTCACGCTGGTCTGATCACCTACATGCGCACCGACTCGACCGCCCTCGCCGGGGTGGCCATGGGTGAGGCCCGCGCGGTCATCGAGAGCCGTTTCGGCGCGCCGTACACGACGCCCAAGGGACGGGTCTACCGGACCAAGACCAAGGGGGCGCAGGAAGCGCACGAGGCGATCCGGCCGACCAGCTTCGCCCGCGACCCGGACGGCCTGGCCGGCCATCTCAAGCCGGAGGAGCTGCGCCTCTACCGCCTGATCTGGCAGCGCGCCCTGGCCTCGCAGATGGCCGAGAAGCGCCTCGAGACGACGGCGATGGAGCTGCAGGCCGAGCGCTATGGGCTGCGCGCCAGCGCGACCACCACGCTCTTCGACGGGTTCGCCCGCGTCTACACGGAGGGGCGCGACGATGAGACCCCGGACGCGGAGGAGGATCATCTGCCGCCCCTCGCCATCGGGCATGCGACTTCGGTCGAGGCCATCGAGCCTGCGCAGCACTTCACCGAACCGCCGCCGCGGTTCACCGAGGCCACCCTCATCAAGGCGCTCGAGGAGCACGGGATCGGCCGCCCGAGCACCTATGCCGCGACCGTCTCCACGATCGTCGATCGCGGCTACGTTCGGGTGGAGGAGCGACGCCTCCATCCGGAGCCGGTGGCGGGCATCGTGACCGACCTGCTGGTGACCCATTTCGGGGAATTCGTGGACGTCAAGTTCACGGCCCGCATGGAGGAGCGCCTCGACGAGGTGGCGCGGGGCGAGCAGGCATGGGTGCCCCTGCTGAGCGAGTTCTACGGACCGCTCAAGACGCGCGTCGACGAGAAGCGCCGCGAGCTGAAGCGGCGCGATTTCACCACCGAGGCGACCGACGAGGTCTGCTCGCAGGGTCACCCCATGGTCATCCGGCTGGGGCGCAACGGCCGGTTCCTGGCCTGCTCGCTGTACCCCGAGCACCAGGAAACGCGACCGTTGCCGGGCGACGAGCCGCCCGCGCTGCCCGGCGCGGGTGAACCGTGCCCCGAGTGCGGCGAGGGCGTGCTGACCGTCCGCCAGGGTCGGTTCGGGGCGTTCGTCGGATGCTCGCGATATCCCGCCTGTCGCTACATCCGCAAGGACGGGCCGCCGCCGCCCGATCAGCTGCCGTTCAGTGTCGGGTGCCCGCGCTGCGGCCAGGGCACCCTGCTGGCCCGCCGCGCCCGGCGCACGGGCAACACCTTCTGGGGCTGCTCGCGCTACCCGGCGTGCGACTTCACGACCAACCTCGAACCGACCGGCGCGCTGCACGATGCCGATGAGGGGCCCATCGCCCGCCGCCCGGCCGGCGGCCTGTGCCTGCGCTGTGGCGCGACGGTGGACCTGCCCGACGACGGCGCCCCGCTGGTCGGTCGCCACCTGGCCGGCGGCCCGCCGGATCCGGCGGCCCTGGTGGCCAATCGCGCCGCCGCCCGGGGACGACCCGGCGACCGGCGGGCGGCCAGCCCACGCCGCCGCTCCCCGTCGCGCGCGACCCGGCCGCCTGCCGCGTGACGGGCGCCGAGGCGCTCGCGGCCTACCTTCGGGCGCTCGACGCGCGCGATCTGTCGCCGCACACCCGGCGCGCGTACGCGACGGCCGTCACCCAGTACCTGGCGTGGCTGGGCCCACGGCCGGACGGCGACTGGCAGCGGCCGGGCCGGCTCGTCCTGCGGGCGTACCTGGCCGAGCTCGATGAGCGTGGCCTCGCCCGCAGCTCGGTCGGGGCCCGCATCTCGGCGCTGCGCGCCTTCTACCGCCATGCACGCCGGGCAGGCTGGGTCGCGGGCGACCCGTGGGCCGCGGTCTCGACGCCGCGCCGACCGCGCCGCCTGCCGGCCGTCCTGGAGGTCGGCCAGGTCGAGCGACTGCTCGATGCCATCCCGCGGCCGGTGCCCGCCGGTTCGATCGCCGCCGCCCTCGCCCTGCGCGATCGGGCCCTCGTGGAGACGATGTACGCGGCCGGGCTGCGCATCGGCGAAGTGGTCGCCGTCGGCGTGGCCGACCTGGACCTGGGGCGGGGCGAAGTGCGCGTCCTGGGCAAGGGCCGCAAGGAGCGCGTCGGGCTGCTGGGCGCTCCGGCGCGGGACGCGCTGGCGGCCTACCTCGCGGACGGGCGACCGCGCCTGACTCGACGGCTGCCGGCAGCCGATAGCGGTCAGCTCTTCCTGAACGTCGATGGTGGCCCCCTCGGCCCACGCGGCCTGCGCTACCGTCTTGCCCGCCTGGTACGTCAGGCCGGCCTGCCGGCCGGTGTGACACCCCACACGCTGCGCCACTCGTTCGCCAGCCACCTTCTTGACGGTGGCGCCGACCTGCGCGTGGTCCAGGAATTGCTGGGCCATGCCAGCCTGGCCACGACCCAGATCTACACGCACGTGGCGCCCGCGCGCCTGCGCAGCGCCTATCGGGCGAGCCATCCACGCGCCGTCGTCGACCGGGGGCCGGCCGGGCAGTGAACTCGGTCACCGGATCGCTCGCGCGGGCGGGCCTGGTCGTGTCGGGCGCGGTCTTCGTGGCGCGGCTGCTGGGCTGGCTGCGCACCGTCGTCATCAGCACCACGTTCGGCGCGGGGCCGGACCTGGACGCCTATTTCGCGGCCTTCCGGGTACCCGACCTGATCTTCCAGCTGGTGGCTGCGGGCGCCCTCGGCACCGCCCTCGTGCCCGTCCTGTCGGGCCTGCTGGCCCACCACGAGCAGGACCGGGCCTGGCGCGTCATGTCGGTGGTCGGGAATCTGATGCTCATCGCGCTGATCGCGCTGGTGATCATCGTGGAGATCGCCGCACCCGTCCTGGTGCCGCTGATCACGCCCGGGTTCACCGCGGACCAGCTGGCGCTGACCATCGACCTGACCCGCGTGATGCTGCTCTCGCCGCTCTTCCTGGCGGTCGGCGCGGTCGCGTCCAGTGCGCTCAACGCGAGCGGCCTGTTCAGCGCGGCGGCAGCCGGTGCCGCGCTCTACAACCTGGCCATCATCGTGGCTGCGCTGACGCTCGGCCGATCGATGGGCGTCAACGCCCTGGCGGTGGGCGTCGTCGTGGGGGCGGCGCTGACCGTGCTCGTGCAGGTGCCCCAGCTCGTGCGCAGCGGCGTGCACTACCACGCCTCGGTGCGCCTGACCGATCCGGCCGCGCGCGAGGCGCTGCTGCTGATGGGGCCGCGCGCCTTCGGCCTGGGCGTGACCCAGATCACCTTCCTGGTCAACACGTCGCTGGCCACGACCATCGGCGCCGGCGCCCTGACCGCCTACAACGTGGCCTTCACCATCCTGCAGATCCCCATCGGCCTCATCGGCATCCCCCTGGGCATCGTGCTGCTCCCGTCGCTGTCACGGGCCGCCGCGCTCGACCAGGCCCACGAGTTCAGCGCCCTCATCATGCGGGCGTTACGTCTGCTGCTCTACGTGATGCTCTTCCTGACGACCGTCCTGATGGTCATCCGCCTGCAGGTCGTGACGGTGCTCTTCTCGTACGGCAAGTTCGACGCGGCGGCCGTCGACCAGACGGCCGATGCCTTGCTCTTCTTCCTCATCGGACTGGCCGGCCACTCGGCCATCGTCGTGCTGGCCCGCGCGTTCTATGCCGTCAAGGACACGCGCACACCGGTCGTGGCGGCCATCCTGTCGGTGGTGGTCAACGTAGTCGTCTCCATCGCCACCGTCGGCACCATGGGCCTGGCTGGGCTGGCGCTGGGCATCGCCGCGGGGGCGTGGTTCGAGTCGCTGCTGCTGGTCGCCCTGCTCTGGCGACGCGACCACGGCTTCCGGGCCGCCGCGCTGGCACGGGCCGGCGCCGTGGACGCGGTCGGGGCGGTGCTGGCGGCGGCGGCGGCTTGGGCCGTCACGCTCGTCGCGGCCGCGGCCGGGCTGGCCGAGACGGGCAAACTGGTCGACCTCGTGGTCGGCGGCCTCGCCTTCGCCGCAGCTGCCGCCGTGTACCTCGCCTACAGCCGCCTGCTGCGACTGCCCGAGCTGGCCGGGACCCTGCTGCTCCTGCGTTCCGCCACACGTCGGGTCCGGGGCGCCGGTTGATGCCCGATCCGTGGCTGGCGTCGCTGCCGGATCCTGGCGAGGGGGCCACGGCCGCCTTCCGGCTGCGCGCCGACGACCCGGCGTGGGATGCCTTCGTGGCGCGCGTCGCACCGGGGGCGTACGCCCAGCGGCCGGCTTGGGCGGAGGTCAAGGCGGCCAACGGCTGGCATGCGGAGCGCGTCGTGGTCGATGCGGCGCCCGGTCCGATCGGGGCACAGCTCCTGATCCACCGGCTGGGCCCGACGCCGTGGTCGATCGGCTACGCGCCACGGGGCCCGGTGGCGGCTCGCTTCGAGCCGGCGGCCGTGACCGCCTGGACGGACGCCCTGCGCGAGCTGGCGAGGCGCCGCCGCCTCAGCCACGTGGTCGTCGATCCAGCCATCCCGGTGGGCGATCAGGTCGCGGATTGGCTGGTGGCCAACGGATGGCGGCCCACGGCGCAGGTGCAGCCGCCGCGGACGCGCCTGATCGACCTGCGGCGTCCGGAGGACGAGCTGTGGGCCGACCTGCGCAGCAAGTGGCGCCAGTACGTCACCCGAGCACGGCGCGACGGCGTGACGGTGGTCGAGACGGGCCCCGATGGGCTGGACGACTTCTTCCGCATCTACGTCGAGACCGCCCGTCGGGCGGGCTTCATCCATCGCGCCGCGTCCGCGTATGGCGCGACGTACGCGGCGTTCGCGCGGACGGGAGCCGCCCGGCTCCTGTTCGCGCAGGGGCCCGACGGCAGCCGCCAGGCCACGTTGATGCTGCTGGCCTGCGGCGCCACGGTCGTCGAGCCGTACGGCGGCATGACCGCCGCCGGTGCGACGTCACGGGCCAACTACCTGCTCAAGTGGGAGGCCATCCGTTCATCGCAGGCCGGCGGCTTCACGACCTACGACCTGTGGGGCCTGGCGCATCCCGGCATCGCCCAGTTCAAGGCCGGCTTCGGCGGTCGCGAGGTCGAATGGATCGGGGCCTGGGAGTTGGTGGCGCGGCCGCTGGTGCGCGGCACCGTCACCAGCATCCAGCGGGCTCGGGTCGCCCTGGCCGTGCGGCGGGCGGGTCGCGACGGGCGCTCGGGGGAGGCGAGCGGCGGGGCGGCAGCGGCGCCATGAGCGGGCCGCTGGAGGTCGCGTCGGTCGGTGACCGACCCACGCCCGACTGGGATGCCCGAACCGTGGACGTCCCCGGCGGCCACGTGTTGCAGAGCGTCGTGTGGGCCGATCACGCCGTCTCGGAGGGCTGGCGGCCGCGCTTCGCCACGTTCACCGACGGCACGGCGGCCCTGCTCCTGGTGCGGCCGCAACGGCCGTTGCCGGGCTTCCTGGTGTACGCGTCGCGGGGGCCGGTCGGCGGCCCGGGCGGGCCGGAGGCCGCGGCCCGACGAGCCGTCGCCCTGGGCCACTGGGCGCGGGAGGCCGGGGCGACCATCCTGGCGGTGGATCCGGAACTGCCCGACGACGCCGGCTACGAGGCGACCCTGGCCCGCGCCGGCTTCGTGCCGGCCGAGGAGATCCAGCCCTCCCGGCATCGCCTGGAGGTGACCTGGGTACCGGGCACGACGGAGGTGGCCCTCCGCGGTGGGTTGAGCAAGACGACCCGTCAGCGGCTGCGGGCAGCCGAGTCGGGCGGCAACGTGGTGCGCGAGGACGCGGCCGGCGAGCGGCTGGCCGAGCTCGGGCGCCTGCTCGACGCGACGGCGCTGCGCAAGGGCTTCACCTTCTCGTCGCGCCAGGGCTTCCTGGCCTGGTGGCAGGCCCTGCTGAGGGCCGGTCGCGGTCGCTTCCTGGTCGCCGAAGCGGGCGGCCAGCTGCTGGGCGGCCTCATCCTGTATCGCCAGGGCGGCCACCTCGCGACGGCCTTCTCGGCCGACGACCCGACCACCCGGGCTCGCTACGCTGGCACGATGCAGCTGCTGCGCTGGACGGCCATGACCCTCGCCCTGCACGAAGGCATGACCAGCCTGGACCTGGGGGGTGTCGACGTGGCCGGCGCCCGCCGGCGCCCGGAGCCAGGCGAGGCGACATGGGGCCTGTACGAGCACAAGGTCGGCTTCGGCGCGAGGTGGGTCGAATCGGCCGGCGCCCATGAGCTCGTGCTGCGCCGGGCGGTCTACCGGGCCAGCTTGCTCGGGCGGTCGGTGCGCCGCGCGGCGCGCGGCACGAGGCGCCATCGATGAACAAGACCCGCCGGCCCACGCGCGCCCTGGGCGCGCTCATCGTCGCCCTCGAGGCCCAGGGCCAGCTGCGTTCCGTGCTGCCCGGCCCGGAGGCGGGCCTCGGCGGCATGGAGGGGCCGCTGGCGGCTCGCCCCGTGGCGGGCGTGACCATGGACTCGCGCCGGGTCCACCCAGGCGACCTGTTCGTGGCCGTGCCGGGGCGCGTCAACGACGGGCACGAATTCGCCGCCGAGGCGGCGGCCGCCGGGGCCACCGCGATCCTGGTGGAACGGCCGCTGCCAGGCGTGCGGATCCCGCAGGTCGTCGTGGCCGCGGCCCGACCGGCGCTCGCCCGGGCCGCCGCCTGGTGGTGGGGCGACCCGTCGCACCGGCTGGGCGTGGTCGGCATCACCGGCACGGATGGCAAGACGACGACCGCCTACCTGGTCCGGTCCGTCCTGCACGCCGCCGGCCTGCGCGCCGGCCTGGTCAGCACGGTCGAGGTCATCGTGGGTGGCGCATCGATGGGCAACGCGGCGCGCACGACGACGCCCGAGGCGCCGGTGCTGCAGGGCCATCTGGCGGGGATGCTGGAGGCTGGCGACGACTTCGCCGTGATCGAGACGAGCTCGCATGGCCTCGCCCAGGACCGCGTCGGTGGCATCGCCTATGACGTGGCCGTGTTGACCAACCTGACCCATGAACACCTGGAGTTCCACGGTACGCAGGAGGCGTACGCGGCCGCCAAACGACGGCTCTTCGAAGGGTTGGCCAGGCAGGCGGGCGAACCGCCCAAGCGCTGGCCGCGGAGCGGCGTGATCAACCTCGACGACGGATCCGCCGGCGCCTTCCTCGAGGCGACGCGGCGGGCCGGCGCCGCGGCCGTGACCTACGGTTTCGATCAGGCGGCCGTCGTACGCGGCACGTCGCTGGAGGAGAACCTCGAGCGCCTGCGCCTGGGCATCCGCACGCCTCGCTGGGTGGGCCATCTCGACCTCGCCCTGGCCGGCCGGTTCAACGCGGCGAACGCCCTGGCCGCGGCCGCTGTCGGCGAGGCGCTCGGGCTGGCCCCCGATGCCATCCGCGCCGGCCTGGAGGCGGTCACCGGCGTGCCCGGGCGGATGGAGCGCATCGTCGCCGGCCAGCCGTTCGCCGCTGTGGTCGACTACGCCCACACGCCCGACGCGCTGGCCAAGGTGCTGGATGACCTGGCGCCGCTCGCCGGCGCGGCCGGTGGCGGCCTCGTCGCGGTCTTCGGGTCGGCCGGCGAGCGCGACGTCCTGAAGCGGGCGCGCATGGGCCGCATCGCCGGCGAGCGCTGCCGCCTGGTCGTGCTGACCGACGAGGATCCGCGCGGCGAGCCGCGCGAGGCGATCCTGGCGCAGATCGCCGAGGGCGTGGAGGCGGCCGGCCTGCGTCGTGGGAGCGAGCTGCGCCTCGTGCCGGACCGGCGCGCCGCCATCGCCCTGGCCCTTGAGGCGGCGCGCCCGGGCGATGCGGTGGTGTTCGCCGGCAAGGGCCACGAGAAGACGATCGAGACGGCCGAGGGCGACGTCCCATGGGACGAGGCGGGGGAGGTGCGCGCGGCGCTGGCCCGCCTGGGCTGGGACGCGCTCGGCGGCCGCCGGTGAGCGGTGTCACGTGGGCCGTCGCGGAGCTGGCTGACCGCGAAGCCTGGGACGCCTTCGTGGCCGGGCGGCCGGAAGGCGACCCGCTGCAGTGTTGGGCGTGGGGCGACGTGGTAGCGCCGTCCGGTGAGCGCCCCGTCCGCCTGATCCTGCGCGATCGAGCGGGCCGGGTGCGGGCCGTCGCACAGGCGCTGGTGCGCGCGACGACCTTCCGCCGCTCGGTCCTGTACGTGCCGCACGGGCCGCTGTGGGATCGCGACGCGCCCGACGGTGCGGCCGTCCTGGCAGCCGTGCTGGGCGGCCTGCGCGAGGTCGCGCGCCACGAGCGGGGCCTGGTCGTCAAGGTCGACCCGCGCGGGGTCCCGGACGGCGGCGACATCGGCCGCACCCTCCTCGCGGCCGGCCTGCGGCGGGCCCGCCACGACCTGCAGGCCCCGACCACGCGCCTGGTCGACCTGCCCGACGACCCGGCCGCCCTGCGCGCCACCTGGCACGCCGACGCGCGTCGACTGTCGGGGCGCGCAGGGCGCGAGGGTGTCCAGGTGACGATCCACCGCGACACCGCGGACGGGCCACTCGCGGCCTTCGCCGGATTGCTGCAGGAGACGGCGGCACGCGGCGACTTCCGGGCCCGATCGGGCGCCTTCCTGGCGCGCGTCGCCCGGGCGTTCGCGCCGCCCGGTGCCACGGCCGGCGGCGGCTGGTACCTCGCCCTGGCCGAGCTGGGCGGCCAGGCCATCGCCGGCATGGCCGTGCCCCGCGTCGCCGATCGCGCCTACTATCTCTATGGCGCGTCCCGTCGCGAGCCGGAGCTGCGCCACGCCTACGGGGCGTACGCGGCCATGGCCGCCCTGCTGCCCCGCCTGGCCGCTGACGGGGTGCGCACGTTCGACCTGTGGGGCGTGCTCGAGCGGGACGATCCAGCCGGCGACGCGGCGTGGGCCGGCTTCAGCGCCTTCAAGCGCACCTTCGGGGGGCGGCCGCTGCGCCATCCGGGCACGTTCGACCTGGTCATCGACCCGACGTGGTACCGGCTGCGCGACGTGCGCGAGCGGCTGCGCCGCCCGGCGGCGGTCTGACCGCCGCCCGGGAGGGCCTGGCACGCGGGGTACACTGGCGCGGTGGCCGTTGACCCCGCATCGACTTCGACTGCCGGAGCGCGCCCGCGTGGGCGCG
>JBIOID010000022.1:0-14549 GCA_044449585.1 Candidatus Limnocylindrales bacterium | reverse complement strand
TGCCACGGTCGGCCAGCGGGGCGGGCGCGTGCAGGCCGTGGTGGCCGAGCTGGGCGGCGAGAAGATCGACATCATCCCCTGGGCGGACGATCCGGCCGTGCTCGTCGCGAACGCCCTGAGCCCGGCCCAGGTGGTCGGCGTGCGCATCGATGAGGAGGCTCGCGTCGCGAGCGTGACGGTCCCCGAGCGGATGCTCTCACTGGCCATCGGGCGCGAGGGCCAGAACGCGCGCCTCGCCGCCAAGATGACCGGCTGGCGCATCGATATCCGGTCCGACCAGGCCCCCATCGGCGACGCCCCGTCGCGGCCGCTGGCCCGGACGGCGGCGGCCGAGCCGGTCATGGAAGCCGTGCCCGAGACGGCGCCCGAGACGGCGCCCGAGACGGCGCCCGAGACGGCGCTCGAGACGGTGTCCGAGCCGGTCGCCGCGGCCGTCGAGCAGGCGGTCGTGCCGCCGGTGCAGAAGGAGGCCCCGGAGGCACCCGCTGCGCCCGCGAAGCGCCGCTCCGCCAAGGCCGTGCCGGCCGAGCCCGCACCTGCCCCGGCACCGCTCGACGCCGCCGCGCCTGAAAAGCCCAAGCGGGCGAGCCGCAAGAAGGCGGCCACCGCGGACACCCCGGAGGCCGCGTCATAGGCGCCGCCGTCGAGGCGCCGCGGCGGCGACCGCCGACCCGCACGTGCGTCGCCTGCCGCACCGAACGGATCAAGCGCGACCTGGTCCGCGTCGTGCGCCTGCCCGACGGTGACCTCGTCCTGGATCCCACCGGGCGCCGCGCCGGACGCGGTGCCTACCTCTGCGCCGACGGCGCCTGCTGGGCCACGGCCCTCAAGCGCGGCGCGCTCCAGCGCGCGCTCGGCGTCGACCTGCCGGCCGAGCTGCGGGCGCAGCTCGGGGTCGGCCCCCAACCGATGAGAGGAGACCCCCATGGCGCGTAGCCGCAGCGGGACGCGCAATCGGCGCGGTCCCCGCAAGCCACCCCGCACCGCCGCTCAGAACGGCACCACCGCCGTCCAGACGATCGAACCCGCCGATCGCGGGGCCGTCCAGATCCCCGCGTCGCTGACGGTCAAGGATCTGGCCGAGCTGCTCGGCGTCAACGTCGCCGATGTCATCCGCGAGCTGATCAAGAGCGGCATCTTCGCCACCATCAACCAGCTGGTCGATCGCGACACCGCCAGCCTCGTGGCCGGCGAGCTGGGCTACGAGATCGCCGAGCCGGTGGCGACCGAGACGACCGAGACGACCGGCGAGCCGGCCCCTTCGGAGGCGACCAAGGAAGTCCTCTTCCAGGACGACGACCCGAGCAAGCTCGTGCCACGCGCGCCCATCGTGACCGTGATGGGCCACGTCGACCATGGCAAGACCAGCCTGCTCGACGCCATCCGCACGACCGACATCGCGGCCGGCGAGCGGGGTGGCATCACCCAGCACATCGGCGCCAGCGAAGTCACCCACAACGGCCGGCGCATCGTCTTCCTCGACACGCCCGGCCATGAGGCGTTCACCGCCATGCGCGCACGCGGGGCCAAGGTCACCGACATCGCCGTGCTGGTCGTGGCCGCCGACGACGGCGTGATGCCCCAGACGCTGGAGGCCATCGATCACGCCCGCGCGGCGAAGGTGCCCATCGTGGTGGCCCTCAACAAGATCGACAAGCCGGACGCCAACCCGGAGCGCGTCAAGACCGAGCTCTCGGAGCACGGCCTGATCGTGGAGGACTATGGCGGCGACGTACCCCTGGTCCAGGTCAGCGCCAAGCAGGGGCTGGGCATCGACGAGCTGCTGGAGATGATCGTGCTGGTGGCCGATCTGCAGGAGCTGCGCGCCGATCCCAAGCGGCCGGCCATCGGCACGGTCGTGGAAGCGGAACTCGACAAGGGTCGTGGGCCGGTCGCCACGGTGCTCATCCAGACGGGCACGCTGCGTGTCGGTGACACGATCGTGGTGGGCGATACATCGGGCCGCGTCCGCGCGCTCGAGAACAGCAAGGGCGAGCGCGTCAGCAAGGGCGGACCCTCCTCCGCCCTGGTCCTGCTCGGCCTGGCCGTCGTGCCCGCCGCCGGCGACGTGCTGCGGGTCGTGCCCGACGAAAAGGCGGCGCGCGCCATGCTCGAGCTGCGGCGCGCTTCGGCGGCCCGCCCCGAGGGCACCGGTCGGGCCACCCTGGAGGACCTGTACCGGCAGATCCAGGCCGGGCAGACCAAGGAGTTGCGCCTCATCATCAAGGCCGACGTGCAGGGTTCCCTGGGCGCCATCCGCCATGCCCTCGAGCAGATCGGCACCGACGAGGTGCACATCAACATCATCCGCGAGGGGACCGGCGACATCAGCGACAACGACGTCCTGCTGGCCTCGGCCTCGGACGCGATCATCGTCGGCTTCAGCACCAAGCCGGACGCCACGGCCCGCCGCACGGCCGAGGTCGAAGGCGTCGACATCCGCCTGTACGACATCATCTACAAGCTGACCGACGACATCGACGCAGCCCTCAAGGGCCTGCTGGAACCGGAGCTGGTGGAGACGGTCGAGGGCCGCGCCGAGGTGCGCCAGATCTTCAAGGTCGGCAAGAGCGCCGTGATCGCCGGCTCGTACGTCACCGAGGGGCGCATCGTGCGCGGCGGCGCACGCGTCTACCGCGGCGGCAAGCTCATCGCCACCGACCGTATCGAGTCGCTGCGGCGCTTCCGCGACGACGTCCGCGAGGTGGGCACCGGCTTCGAATGCGGCATCGGCCTGGCCGGCTACAGCGACCTGGCGGAGGGCGACATCATCGAATGCTTCACCCAGCAGACGGTCGCCCGCGCCACATCCGCCTGACCCGCCGACCACGACGGGACGCGATCCGATGAGCACGCGCGTGCCGCGCCTGGATGCGCTGCTGCAACAGGAGATCAGCGCGCTCGTGGCGCGTGAGGTACACGACCCGCGCATCGGCTTCGTGACCATCACCCACGTCGACGTCAGTCCGGACCTGCGCCACGCGACCGTGTGGGCGTCCCTGATCGGGCAGCCGGCCGAGCGGCGCCAGGCCATGCGCGCGCTTGGGCGGGCCATGCCGTTCGTACGCCATCGCCTGGGTGAGCTGCGCCTGCGGCGCATCCCCGAGTTGCACCTGCGCGAGGACGACTCGGTCGAGCGCGGGACGCGCGTGCTGCACCTGATCGACGAGCTCGAGGCGGGCAAGGCCGAGCCGTCGGTCCTTCCGCCGGGTGAGACCCTGCCGACGCCTGCCCTCGCCGCGCGCGAGCCACCGGTGCCGCGCCCACCGCGCAAGACCCGGCCTGCGAAGCGCCCATCGTGAGCCTGACATCGTTGACGGCCGCCGACGTGGCGGCCGTGCCCGAGCCGGTCGTGGCCATCCTGCGCGGCACCCGCCACGCCCTCACCGTGTGCCACGAGAACCCGGAAGCCGACGCCCTTGGGTCGGCCCTCGCGCATGCCCTACTGGTGGAAGCCTTGGGCGGCCAGGCCACGCCGGTGTGCGTCGACCCCGTGCCGGCCATGTACGACTTCATGCCGGGCCTGGCACGCTTCCGACAGGCGCCCGACCCGGCCATCCCGTACGACCTGATCGTCGTCGGCGACTGCGGTGAGCTGGCGCGCGTCGGCGGCCTGCTCCGTGACCACGCCGAACTCTTCGGGCGGGTGCCCATCCTCGACATCGACCATCACAAGTCCAACCCAGGCTTCGGGGCCGTCGACTGGATCGACCCGCTGGCGGCCGCGACGTGCGAGATGTCGACGCTCCTGGCCGCCCGCCTGGGCGTGCCGCTGGAAGCTGCCGGCGGCCAGCTGGCCAGCTGCCTCGTGGCCGGGCTGGTGATCGACACGGCCACCTTCCAGCACCCCAACACCACGCCTCGCACCCTGCGCGTCGCGGCCGAGCTCGTGGCCGCAGGCGGACCGCTGTATGCCACCTCGCGCGCGATCTACCGCACCAAGCCCAATCGGCAGCTCCACCTCTTCGGGGTGGTCCTCGCCCGCCTGGAGACCGCCCTCGAAGGACGTCTCGTATGGAGCCGCCTGGAGGAAGCCGACCTGCTGGCCACGGGCGCCACCGCGGCCGACGCCGAGGGCCTCATCGACCTGCTGGGCCAATCGGCCAGCGGTCAGATCGTGATCCTGTTCAAGGAGGCCGGCGCCGAGACGCGGCTGAGCATCCGCACCCACGACGGCGGGGTCGATGCCACTCGGCTGGCCGGGCGCTGGGGCGGCGGAGGCCACGCGCGGGCCGCCGGAGCGACGGTGCCCGCCCCGCTGACCGAGGCGACATGGCTCGTCCTGCCGGTCGCCGAGCAGCTGCTGGCCGAGCACCCGGCCGGGTGACCGTGCCGGGCGCCGTCGACCTCGACGGCATCATCGTGGTCGACAAGCCGGCCGGGCCCACCTCGCACGACGTGGTGGCCATCGTGCGCCGCCTGACCGGTGTACGGCGCGTGGGGCATGGCGGCACCCTCGACCCGTTCGCCTCCGGCGTGCTGCCCATCTTCCTGGGCCACGCCACGCGGATGGTCGAGTACCACCTCCGCGACGACAAGGGGTACCGGGCCCGGGTCGCGTTCGGGGCACGCTCCACGACCGACGATCTCGACGGCGAGCTGACGGCCGGCTCGGCTCCCGTGCCCGACCAGGCGACCGTCGAGGCGGCCCTCGGTGCGTTCCGCGGTCCGCTCGCGCAGGTGCCGCCGGCCCACTCCGCGGTACACGTCGGCGGTCGGCGGGCCTATGAGGTGGCGCGCGCCGGCGAGACGCCCCAGCTCGCGCCGCGCGACGTGACCATCAAGGCCCTCGAGCTGACGGCCTGGGACCCGGCCGACCCCGAGCGCCCGACGGCCGTACTCGAGATCACCTGCACGGCCGGCACCTACGTGCGGGCCCTGGCCCGCGACCTGGGCGAGCAGCTCGGCTGTGGCGCCTACCTCGTCGCGCTCGTGCGCACGCGCAGCGGCGCATTCGACCTGGCCCATGCTCATCCCCTCGACGACGTACGCGCAGCCCTCGCGGCCGACGACGCGACCCGCGTCCTGCTGCCGCCCGACAGCGGTCTCGACGCGCTGCCGGCCGTCACCCTGCCGCCGGACGAACTGAGCGCCCTGGCTCGGGGGCAGGTGGTCCGGCCACGCGGCGCCGTGGCAGAAGCCGTCGCGGCGGGCGCGGCTGGCGTGCCCCGCGCGACGCCGTGGCGGGTCCTGGATGAGGCCGGGCGCCTGGCCGGGATCGCTCGCCTGGAGGGGGGTCGTCTGCATCCGGAGAAGGTCTTCGTCGAGCCGGCCCACGCGGTCATGCCGGGCGCCACGGGACCGGCTGGAGACGCCTGACCCATGGAGATCGTGACCGAGCTTGGCGCACGCCGTGGCCGGGGGCCGGTGGTCGTGACCATCGGCGCCTTCGACGGCCTCCACCGCGGCCACCAACAGGTGCTCGCCGCCCTGGTGGACGAGGCCCGCCGGCGAGCGGTGCTGGCCACGGTCATCACCTTCGAGCCCCATCCCGACGCCGTCCTCACCGGCCGACGCCCGCTCCGCCTGTGCGATCCGGAGGAACGGTTGACCCGGTTCGCGGCGATGGGCATCGACCTTCTGGTCCGCCATCGTTTCGACGCGTCCGTGGCCGCCATGTCGGCCGACGATTTCGTGACGGCCATCGTCGCCGCCGGGCCGCTGGCCGCGCTCCTGATGACCGCCGGCTCGGCCTTCGGCCGGGCCCGTGGCGGCACGCTGACCACGTTGGCCCCGATCGCCCGCCAGCTCGGTTTCGACCTGCTCGAGGTGCCGCAGCTGAGTCTCGAGGGGGATCGGGTCTCCGACTCGCGCGTGCGGGCCCTGCTCGAGAGCGGTCGCCTGCGCGCGGCGGGTGACCTGCTGGGACGACGGCCGGCCGTGATCGGCACGGTGGTCCATGGCGACGGGCGCGGCCGCGACCTGGGCTTCCCGACTGCCAACCTGGCCTTCGCCGAGCCCGTGGCCCTGCCGCCCAACGGCGTCTACGCGGTGCGCGCGTCGTGGGGCGGCCGCGATCCGCTCCGGCCGGCGCACCGCGCCGACGGCGTCGCCTCGCTCGGCGTTCGACCGACCTTCGGCGTCGGGGCGAGGCTGCTGGAAGCGCACCTGTTCGACGTGTCGCCGGACCTCTACGACCAGCGCCTGCGCGTCGAGTTCGTGCGTCGCCAGCGCGGCGAGCGACGCTTCGCCAGCGTCGCCGCGCTCGTCGCCCAGATGGGCAGGGACGCCACTCGCGCCCGGACGATCCTCCGGAGCACGGCGAGGGGTGTGCTAGACTCCGGCGGACATTCGTAGAGGTTTTGTGTTTTCGGAGGGTCGGGTGCCGCTCGCGCGGGAAGCCAAGGAAGCCGTCATCACCGGGTACGCCGTCCACGACGGCGACACGGGCTCACCAGAGGTCCAGATCGCGCTCCTGACGGAACGCATCCAGGAACTCAACGAGCACCTGAAGGCGTTCCCCAAGGACAACCAGTCGCGGCGCGGACTCCTCAAGCTCGTGGGGCAGCGTCGTCGTCTGCTGGCGTACCTGATGCGCCGCGACAACGCGCGGTACCGCGCGGTCATCGGCCGGTTGGGCCTCCGCCGCTAGGCGACCACCGGCGGACCGTTTCGCCGCCGCACGGCCCGGAGATCCCGGGCACAGAGGGAACCCCGTCCTCCCCAATGGAGGACTGATGCCAGTCTCATTCTCGACCGAGGTCGGCGGACGCACGCTGACCATCGAATCCGGACGCCTCGCCCGGCTCGCCGGCGGCTCCGTGACCCTGCGCTACGGCGACACCCTGGTGCTCGGGACGGCCAATCGCTCGGAGCCCCGCCCGGGCCTCGATTTCTTCCCCCTGACGGTCGACTTCGAGGAGCGCATGTACGCCGCGGGCAAGATCCCGGGCGGCTTCATCAAGCGCGAGTCACGGCCATCGGAAGCGGCCATCCTGGCCGCCCGGATGACCGACCGGCCCATCCGGCCGCTCTTCCCGGAAGGCTACAAGGACGACGTCCAGGTGGTCGTGACGGTCCTCTCGACCGACCAGGAGAACGACCCCGACATCCTGGGCACGATCGCGGCCTCGGCCGCGCTGAGCATCAGCGAGATCCCCTTCCAGGGCCCCGTCGCGGCCGCCCGCGTGGGCCGCATCGACGGCGAGTTCGTGCTCAACCCGACCTTCACCCAGTTGGCCGATTCGGAGCTTGACCTGGTCGTGGCGGGCACCCGCGACGCGATCATGATGGTCGAGGCCGGCGCCCACATCCTGTCCGAGGCGGTGATGGCAGAGGCGATCCTCTTCGGCCATCGCTCGCTCGCCCCGATCATCGACCTGCAGGAGCAGCTCGTTCGCGAGATCGGCAAGGCCAAGCGCGTGCCGTATCTCGAGCCGGGCACCGATTCCGTGCTCCGCTTCCTGGACGAGGCCGCGGCCAAGAAGCCGTTCGTGGTGTTCGACGTCGAGACGACCAGCCGCGACGTGAAGATCGGGGGCCTGGTGGAGATCGCCGCCGTCAAGGTGCACGGTGGCAAGGTGGCCGACCGCTGGTCGACGCTCGTCGACCCGGGCCAGCCCATCATCGGCCACCAGCTGCACGGCCTGACCGACAAGGACGTGAAGGGTGCGCCCAAGGCCGCCGAGGCTGCCCGCCAGCTGCTGAGCTGGGCCGGTGACGCGACCCTCGTCGGGCACAACGTGGGCTTCGACCTCGGCTTCATCGAGGCGGCCCTCGGCGACGGCACCCGCATCGAGCAGGGCCACTATCTCGACACCCTGACGCTGGCCCGCGAGGCGTGGCCGGACCAGGACGTCTTCAAGCTGTCCGACCTGAGCGCCTTCTTCGGCCTGGATCCCAAGCCGACCCATCGCGCGCTGCCGGATGCCGAGGCGACCGCACAGCTGCTGCTCCTCCTGGCGAAGGACCTGCCGCCGCGCGTCGAGGCGTTCAAGAAGACGGTCGGCGAGACGATCCGCTCGCGCGCCGCGGGCACCCCGACCGCCGAGGCCGACGCGGCGCTGGAGACCGCGAAGCGCACGTCCCGCCTGAGCAAGTCGCTGACCACCCTGCTGCACAAGAAGGTCGTCCGCCACCTCGTGCTCACGGAAGGCGTGCGCATGGACGGCCGCGGCCTCGACACGATCCGGCCCATCACCGTGGAGGTCGGTCTGCTGCCGCGCGCCCACGGTTCGGCCCTCTTCACCCGGGGCGAGACCCAGGCCCTGACCGTGGCCACGCTCGGCCCGTCATCGGACGTCCAGCGCATCGACACGATCAGCCCGGAGGTCTCCAAGCGCTACCTCCACCACTACAACATGCCGCCCTACAGCACGGGCGAGAACAAGCCCATGCGCGGTCCCGGCCGTCGCGAGATCGGACACGGCGCCCTGGCCGGCCGGGCCCTCCTGCCGGTCCTGCCGCCGGAGAAGGACTTCCCCTACGTCATCCGCCTGGTGAGCGAGTGCGTGACCTCCAACGGATCGACCTCGATGGCCTCCACGTGCGGCTCCACGCTGGCGCTCATGGATGCCGGCGTGCCCATCTCGGCGCCCGTCGCCGGCGCGGCCATGGGTCTCGTCAGCGACCCGGACGGCTCGTTCGCCGTCCTGAGCGACATCCTGGGCAAGGAAGACTCGTTCGGCGACATGGACTTCAAGGTCACCGGCACGCGAGCCGGCATCACCGCCCTCCAGATGGACATCAAGGTCCAGGGCATCAACGAGGCGATCATCCGCACCGGGCTCCAGAAGGCGCTCGAGGCGCGGCTGTACATCCTCGACAAGATGGTCGCGGTCATCCCCGAGGCGCGCGAGGACGTCAGTTCGTTCGCGCCGCGCATCACGACCATCAAGATCAACCCGGAGAAGATCCGCGAGATCATCGGCAAGGGTGGTTCGATGATCCGGCGCATCCAGGAGGAGACGGGCACCGAGATCAACGTCGAGGACGACGGCTCGGTGGAGGTCTCCGCGGTCAACCAGGACAACGCCCGCAAGGCCATCGAGTGGATCCAGAGCCTCACCCGCGAGGTGGAGATCGGCGCCCTCTACATGGGCAAGGTGACCCGCCTCATGACCTTCGGCGCGTTCGTCGAGATCCTGCCGGGCAAGGAGGGGCTGGTGCGCATCGGCGAGCTGGCCGACTACCACGTGCCCAGCGTGGAGGACGTCGTCGCCGTGGGCGACGAGATCATGGTGGTGGTCACCGAGATCGATCGCCAGGGTCGCGTCAACCTCTCGCGCAAGGCGGCCATGCAGCGGCATCTGGCCCGCGAGGCGACGGTCAGCTGACCGTCGGACCCATCAGCACCCCGATCGCGGCCGCCGGGAGACCGGCGGTCGCGGTGTATCATCCCGGCCGGTGATGCCCGACCACCGATCCGGCCCCCTGACCGTCGCCGTCGTCGGCGCGACCGGCGCCGTGGGCCGCACGATGCTCCGGATCCTCATCGAGCGCGAGTTCCCGTTCGGCACACTGCGGCCGCTCGCGTCGATCCGTTCGGCCGGCTCGACGCTGGACATCGCGGGTCATCGCCTGACCGTCGCCGAGGCGCGACCGGAGGCGTTCGAGGGGGTCGACCTCGCCCTCTTCTCGGCCGGTGCCGCGGTCTCCGGTGCGCTGGCCCCGCGGGCGGTCGAGGCCGGGGCGCTGGCCATCGACAACTCGTCGCGCTGGCGCATGGAACCGGGCGTGCCGCTGGTGGTGCCCGAGGTCAACGCGGCCGACGCGGCCGATCACGAAGGCCTCATCGCCAACCCCAACTGCTCGACGATGCAGCTCGTGCCCCTGCTGGCCGCGCTGCGCGACAGCGTCGGCCTGGAGCGTGTCGTGGTCGACACGTATCAGGCCGTCAGCGGCACCGGCCACAAGGCCGTCGCTGAGCTGGAGGCGCAGATCGTCGCGCACGTCGAGGGGCGTCCCGCGGAGGCGTCGGTCTATCCCCACCCGATCGCCTTCAACGCGCTGCCCCAGGTCGACGTGTTCATGGACGATGGCTACACGCGCGAGGAGTGGAAGGTCACCCACGAGAGTCGCAAGATCCTCCACCTGCCGGAGTTGCGCCTGTCCTGTACGGCCGTGCGCGTCCCGGTCTTCACCGCCCACTCGGAGGCCGTGCACGTGGAGACGAGCGCGCCCATCTCGCCCCAGCGGGCGCGTGAGCTGTTCGCCGCCGTGCCCGGCGTGGTCGTGATCGACGACCCGGCCGCCGCGCGCTACCCGCTGGCCATCGACGCCGCCGGCCACGACGAGATCTTCGTCGGCCGTATCCGGCGCGACGTCTCACTGCCTGACGGGCACGGCCTGGCCTTCTGGGTGGTGAGCGACAACCTGCGCAAGGGGGCCGCCACCAACGCCGTCCAGATCGCGGAGCTCGTCCAGGCACGCGGCTGGCTGGCGCCGGCCTCCCAGCGCAACGGACGCGCCGCGTGACCGGCGACGAGCGACAGGCAGCGCTGGCGAGCATCGACCAGGAGGTGCGGACGTGCACCCGGTGCCGGCTGGCGGCCGGGCGGACACACGCCGTGCCGGGGGAGGGCAGCCCCGAGTCGGAGGTCGTCTTCGTGGGCGAGGGTCCGGGCCAGCACGAAGATGAGCAGGGCCGCCCGTTCGTGGGCGCGGCCGGGGGGCTGCTGACGGACCTGCTGCGCTCCATCGGCTGGCGACGCGAGGAGGTATACATCACGAACGTCGTGAAGTGCCGCCCGCCGGGCAATCGGGACCCGGAGCCGGACGAGATGGCCGCCTGCGCGCCCTACCTGGCGCGCCAGCTGGCCGTGCTCGATCCGGCCGTCGTGGTGACCCTGGGGCGCTTCTCGCTCGGCACGTTCATGCCCGGCGCCCGGATCGGCGGTGCCCATGGCACCACCCGGGCGGTCGACCCGACCACAGGCGCCCCGGCGGCGACGGCCTTCGCGCTCTATCACCCGGCCGCCGCGTTCCGCCAGGCCTCTTTGCGCGAGACGCTGTTCGAAGACATGGCCGCCCTGCCCCAGGTGCTCCTCGATGCGCGGGCGCGCCGGGCCGGACGGGCCAGCGAGGGGCCAGCGACCACGACCGACGCGCCCGATGGCAGGCCCGCGGTCGACCTGCCCGATGACCGCGAGCTCGCGGAGCTGGCCCTGGCCAACTCCGGCACGGGCGGCGCGGACCGCCCCGACGCCGACCAGATGCGGCTCTTCTGATGCCACGCCAACCGCGGTCCGCCGCGACCCGCGCCGCCGGCGCCGTTGGGCCGGCCAGCGGCACGGGGCCGATCAGCCGCGTGCCGGGCGGTCCCCTCCTGCGCATCATCCCGCTGGGCGGCGTGGGCGAGATCGGCAAGAACATGTATGTCTTCGAGTACGGGGACGAGATCGTGGTCATCGACTGTGGCCTGATGTTCCCGGACGAGGAGATGTTCGGCATCGACCTGGTGGTGCCGGACGTGACGTACCTGCGCGAGCGGCGCGACAAGGTCAAGGCGTTCCTCATCACCCACGCCCACGAGGACCATGTGGGCGGCCTGCCGTACGTCCTGCCCGACTTCCCGGGCGTGCCGGTCTACGCCTCGACGCTGGCGCGCGGCCTGCTCGGCAACAAGATCAAGGAACACCACCTCACCAACAACCCGATCCGCGCCCTGGAGCCGGGCGACACCATCGACCTGGGCGCATTCCAGGCGACCGCTTTCCGCATCGGCCACTCGATCCCTGATGCGATGGGCATCGCCCTGCGCACACCGCTCGGCACGGTCGTCCACACGGGCGACTTCAAGTTCGATCACACGCCGGTGGACGGCAAGCTGTCCGACTTCGCGCTGCTGGCCAGCCTGGGCGCCGAGGGCGTCCTGTGCCTGCTGTCCGACTCGACCCGGGCGGAGAACCCCGGCTATACGCCCTCCGAGCGGACCGTCGGCGACGCGTTCCGCGAGATCATGGAACCGCTCACCGGGCGGGTCATCGTGGCCACCTTCGCCAGCAACATCGCGCGCGTGCAGCAGGTCCTCGACGCGGCCGCCAGCTTCGATCGACGCGTGGCCGTCATCGGCCGCTCGATGGAGCAGAACTTCCGCATCGCGACCGAGCTGGGCTACCTGCGCTACGACCCGGCCATGGTCGTGGCCAAGGACCGCATCCGCGACGTGCCCGACGACAAGCTGGTGATCGCCACCACGGGCGCCCAGGGCGAGCCGATGGCCGGCCTGGCCCGCATGGCCAACCGCGACCATCGCTGGGTGGAGATCGGCCCGGGCGACACCGTCATCGTCAGCGCCAGTCCCATCCCCGGCAACGAGGAGTACGTCTCGCGCACGATCGACAACCTCTTCAAGAACGGGGCCAACGTGTTCTACCACGCCATCAAGCGGGCCCACGTCTCCGGCCACGGCAGCCAGGAAGAACTCAAGCTGATGCTGGGCCTGACCAAACCGCGGTCGTTCATCCCGATGCACGGCGAGTTCCGCATGCTCGTGCAGCACGGACGCCTGGCCGCCGAGTGCGGCGTGGAGCCGGAACGCATCTTCATCATCGAGAACGGCCAGCCCATCGAGTTCCTGCCCGACGGCACGGCCCGCCGCGGCCAACCGGTGGCCGCCGGCTATGTATACGTGGACGGCCTGTCGGTGGGCGAGGTCGGCGACGTCGTGCTGCGCGACCGCCGGGCGCTGGCCAGCGACGGGATGCTGCTCGTGGTGGTCACGGTGGACAAGCAGTCGGGCAGCCTGGTCGGTCGCCCGGAGATCATCACCACCGGGTTCCTGGCCACGCCCGACGATCCGCTCATCGCGGCCGCCGTGGAGCGCGTGCGCGAGGCCCTCAACACACCGGGCGATCACATCAGCGAGGTGGGGCTGATGAAGACGCTCATCAAGGACGGCCTCTCACGCTTCCTGTACGAGCGTACGAAGCGCCGCCCGATGGTCTTTCCCGTGGTCGTGGAACTGTAGGTGGCGACCCGCCGCCGGACCACCCGCCCGCCGACCCGCGGCCCGCGGCGCAGCCGCGCGCGGACCTTCGAGCTGGGCGTGTCGCCCCAGACGGCCCGGGCGCTGGTCGGCGTCGTGCTGCTGGTCATCGGGGCCGTGACGCTCATCGCCCTGTTGCTGCCCGGGGCCGGGGTGCTCAACCGCTACGTGTCGGAGGTGCTGCGCCCCGCGTTCGGCCAGGGCGCCTGGCTCCTGCCCCTGGTCCTGGTGGCGGCCGGATTCCTGGTCGAGCGCGGCCCTGGGACGGGCACCGGCTGGGGCGTGACGGCCATCGGCGGCCTGCTGATCTTCCTCGGGGGCCTCGGTCTCATCGCGCTGATCTGGGGTCACGGCACGTCCTCCGCACAACTCGCGGCAGCCGGCGGTTGGGTGGGCCAGACCCTGGCGGGGCCGACCGCCGCCTTCGTCAGCCCGGCCGGCGCGTTCGTGGTCCTGCTCGGCGTCGTCGTGGCGGGGCTGCTCCTGCTGCTCAACTCGACCATCCGCGGGTTGCTGCATCCGGTCGCCGCCGGCGGACGCGCGCTGGCTGGCGTGATGGTCGCCACCGATGCGCCAGGCGGCCATCCGGCATCGCCGGCACCCGGCCGCGCCCCGGCCCGCGGCGCCGGCGCGGTGACCGCCGCCAACGGCCGCCGCGGCCCCGACGGCGGGGCGGACGAAGAGCGCGCCAGCGGTCACCCCGACCTGCCCACGCCGCTGTCCAGCCCGGTCCCGCTCAGCCAGACGGTGTGGGCCGGCCAGCCCGCCGCGACAGGCGCGGCGACGGCCGTCGCGGTGGCCAGCCCGCCGTCGGCCACCGGCGACGACACGCTGCTGGAGGCGGAGGACGCGCCCAAGCCGTTGCATGAGCGACCGTGGGCCCTGCCCGGCCTGGCCCTCCTCGACGCGCCCCGCCCGGACAGCGACGAGGACGGCCTGGACCACGAGCGCAACGTGCGCATCATCGAGGAGAAGCTGCGCAGCTTCCAGATCCCGGCCACGGTCAGCGGCATCAACGAAGGACCGGTCGTGACCCAGTACGAGGTGCGCCCGGACGCACGCATCAAGCTGTCGCGCATCGAGTCCCTGGCCGATGACCTGGCCATGGCGCTGGCGGCGCGGAGCATCCGCATCGAGGCGCCCATCCCGGGCAAGGACGTGGTGGGCATCGAGATCCCCAACCACCTGAGCGAGATCGTCGGCTTCCGCGAGCTGATCACCGACGCGGACATGCTGGCCGCCACCAGCCGCCTGACCTTCGCCCTGGGGCGTGACGTCTCCGGCAAGGCCTACGCCGTGGACCTGGCCAAGATGCCGCACCTGCTCATCGCCGGGGCGACCGGGTCGGGCAAGTCGGTGTGCGTCAACGCCCTCATCACCAGCCTGCTCATGCGCGCCACGCCGGCCGAGGTGCGCCTCGTGCTGATCGACCTCAAGCGGGTCGAGTTGGCGCCCTTCGACGGCCTGCCGCACCTGCTCACCAACGTGATCGTGGAGGCTACCGAGGCGCGCGCCGCGCTCTACTGGGCGGTCGCCCAGATGGAGGATCGCTACAAGGCCCTGGCGGCCAAGGCCGAGCGCAACATCACCGCCTACAACGCCAGCCCGCACGTCTCGCCCG
>JBIOID010000021.1:0-14895 GCA_044449585.1 Candidatus Limnocylindrales bacterium | reverse complement strand
GGCATGTCGAGCGCGACCTGGCCGGTCGAGGCGCCCTGCTGGAGGCCGGCGGCGACCTCATGGGACGGGCACCCTCACCGGACGGAGGGCCATGGCACGTCGGCAGCGAGGATCCGACCGGCCGCCCGGACCCACTCGCGGTGGTCGCGCTGACCGAGGGCGCCATCTGCACATCGTCCATCGCCCGTCGGCATTGGCGCGACCCGGCGGGCCGCCCGGTGCATCACCTGATCGACCCGCGCACGGGCGAGCCCGGTGGCGCCGGCCTGGTCGCGGTGACGGTGGCGGACCCGGACCCCGGCTGGGCCGAGGTCTGGAGCAAGACGCTGTTCCTTGCCGGTGCGTCGGCGCTGGGTGATGAAGCGCGGGCGCGTGGCCTCGCGGCGTGGTGGGTGGAAGCCGATGGCACGCTACACATGACCCCGGCGGCGCGCCTGCGGACGGTCTGGAGCGCGACCTGAACTAGGCCGCCGCCACCGCGCGGTACAACTCCGCCTCCTGGTCGTCGTGCAGCTGGAGGATGGCGTGCAGGCCGTACAGGACGCGCCGCGCATCCCGCAGCTGGCCGGCGTCCGGACCGTCGGGCGCCATCACCTCGCTCAGATGACGCAGCAGGCGCACGAGGTGGAAGATCTCGCGGTGGCTGCCGCTCAGGACGGCCAGCGGGTCCTCGCCACCGATGGCCGCCGCCAGCTGCGGATAGATGGTCGCCTCCTCCGCCTGCTCGTGGCGCAGCAGCTCCTCGCCCAGGCGATCCGACAGCGCGAGGAGCGAGGCGCGCGCGGTCGCCGGCCCCAGGTGGTCCAGGTCGTCGGCCGTGGAACGGACGCTGGCGATGAGCGGCCGCAGCTCGGCGTGCTCCGCCTCCAGGCGGCTGCGGGTGTGCTCCCACCCGGCCACGCGTGGCACCCTGCTGCGTTCCCCGGTCAGGGCTCGCAGCGCGTTGAGGATGACCAGGACGTCGATGCCCTCCTGCAGCAGGGCTCCCTGGACCGGTGGCAGGAGGCCGAACGCGGCGGCGACCATGGCCACCCCGGAGAGGGCCATGCCGACCACGACGCTCTGGGTCGCGATGCGCCGCGCCCGGCGACCGATGAGGATCGCCTCCGCCAGCCGGTCGAGCCGATCGACGGTGATCACCACGTCGGCCGCCTCGGAGGACGCCGTGGCACCTCGCGCACCCATGGCCACCCCGACGTCGGCGGCCGCCAGGGCCGGTGCGTCGTTGATGCCGTCGCCGATCATGACCGTGCCACCCGGTGCGTTGATCCGCTCGGCGGCGACCGCCTCCACCTTCTCCCCCGGCGTCCGCTCGGCAAGGACCGCGTCGACCCCCAGCGCCGCACCGACGATCTCGGCGATGGCCGGCTGGTCACCGGTCACCATCACGATGCGCCGGATGCCCGCCCGACGGGCGAGCCGCAGCGCACGCGGCGCCTCCCCGCGGATGGGGTCCTCCAGGGCGAGGATGCCGGCCAGGGATCCGTCGATCCCGACGTGCACGGTCATGCCACCCTCGCCGGCCACCCGCTCCTGGGCGGCGACCGCCCACTCAGGGAGGCCCCCGCCGGGCAACACCCAATCACGACTGCCGAGCACCACCTCGTGCGCCCCGACGCGGCCCCGGATGCCGGCCCCCTGCGCCTCGATGACGCGCTCCGGATCGGTCAGGAGCAGGCCGCGTTGGTGCGCGGCATGGACGATCGCGCCCGCCAGCACGTGGGGCGAGACCTGGTCGAGTGAGGCGGCCAGGGCGAGCACGAGATCGCCGTCGCCGCCCGGGGCAGCGTCCACCCGGGCGAGGCTGGCCCGGCCGGTGGTCATGGTGCCCGTCTTGTCCATGAGCAGGACACGGGCGTCGGCCAGGGCCTCCAACGCTCCGCCGCCCTTGACGATGATGCCCCGTCGGGCCGCGCGGGAGATGCCGGCCACGATGGCGATCGGGACGGCCAGCAGCAACGGACACGGGGTCGCCACGACGAGCACGGCCAGGCCGCGCACCGCGTCACCCGAGACCAGCCATGCCAGGCCGGCCATGCCCAGCGAGCCGACCACGAACCACAGCGCGTAGCGGTCGGTGAGGCGGACGAAGGGCGACTTGGACGCCTGCGCCTCACGGACCAGGCGGATGATGCCGGCGTACGTGCTGGCCTCGGCGGTGGCGGTGGCCCGCATGTCGAAACCGCCGCCGGCGTTGACCACGCCGCTCGAGACCGGCTCGTCCTGGTCGCGCACGACGACGCGCGACTCGCCGGTCAGCGCCGACTCGTCGAGGGTCGCCGGCTGGCCGACGATCACGCCGTCGACCGGGACGACGTCGCCCGGCTTGACCAGCAGCAGGTCGCCCTGGCGCACCGCCTCGACCGGCCGATCGGCCAGCCCGTCCGCCTCGCGCCGGTGGGCCACGCCTGGTGATCGCGCCAGCAGGGCCGAAAGCTCGCGCTCCGCCCTGCCCTGGGCATAGCGTTCCAGTGCCCCGCCGGTGGCATACATCACGGCGATGACGGCGCCGGCCAGCAACTGACCGAGCGCGACCGAACCGGCCATGGCCAGGAACGCGACCACGTCGACGCCGGTCTTGCCGCGCCGCAGGTCGTCGACGATGGCCACCAGCAGCACCATGGCGGACACGACGCTCGACGCGATCCACAGGCCGTCACCGAGCGCGCTCGCGCCCGCCAGCTGGGCCACCACGCCGCCCGCCAGGCAGGCCGTCGTGAACGGCAGCAGCAGGCGCGACACGATGCGCGACACCACGACATCGAGGCGGGCATGCGGGCGGGCGGGCACGCCGACGGCCGTGGCAGGGGTCATCGGCCGAGTGTCGCGTCCCGGCCGCTCGACGGGAAGGGTCCCGCGGCCCAGCGGAACGGGGACCTCCGGCACCTGCCGCTGGGGCCGCGCGGCCCTGTCCCATCGTGACGACGCCGCGATGTGACCTGCGGCCCCGCCACAGCGGGCCGGACGGCACTCATCAGCATGTGCGCATATGGCGATAGTCAGGCCGTGGACGACATCACGATCCTCCAGGCCGACATCCTCAGGACGCTCGCCCATCCCCGACGCCTGGAGATCCTGCACGCCCTGGCCCGCGGACCGCTCGAAGTCGGCCGCCTGGCAGAGACCGTGGGGATCAGCCAGCCCAATGCCTCACAGCACCTGGCGATCCTGCGGGCCGCCGGCGTGGTGGAGGCGGAACGTGACGGTCGCGAGGTCCGCTACCGGCTCGCGGACGCCGACGTGATGGTGGCCTGCGACCTCATGCGCTCCGTGCTCAAGCGGCGCCTCAACCGCCTGGGCGCGATCGGCGCCGACAGCGGGCGGGCGGCCGTTCAGCTCCCTGCAAGCTCGAGGTGACCCGCCCGATGGATGAGATGACCCAGCCCCTCAACCTGGTGCTGTTCTCCGGCACCGACGACAAGCTGCAGGCCGCGGCCGTGCTCACGGCCGGTGCGGCGGCCCTCGGCAAGCCCGTCAACATCTTCCTGCAGTACTGGGCGCTCGACGCGTTCCGGGCCGCCCGGATCGGTCTCGACCACGGGCTGGCGCCCGAAGCGGGGGCCGCCGGGCGCGCGGCCGTGGACGCCCTGCATGCCGCGGGGCAGGCGACATGGGCCGAGACGCTGCGCCAGGCCAAGAGCCTCGGCGGGGTGGACATCGAAGCCTGCTCGCTCTCCATGGACCTGCTGCACCTCGATGCCCTCGACCTCGACCCGCTCGTGGACGGGGTCGAAGGCGTGACCGCGTTCTTCCTCAATGCCGGCGACGGCCACGTCGTCTTCATCTAGCCACCGGGAGGCTCCGCTCATGGACACCGTCGAGATCACCGAGCACGTCGACGCACGGGGCCTGTCATGCCCCATGCCCATCGTCAAGACGGCGCAGGCCATCAAGCCACTCGCTCCGGGGGCGCTGCTGGAAGTGCTCGCCACCGATGCCGGCTCGGTCAAGGACTTCGCCGCGTGGAGTCGCTCGACCGGCCACGAGCTGGTCGACCAGAGCGTGGATGGCGGCGTCTATCGCTTCGTCATCCGCCGGAAGTGAGGCACCTGTCATGACCACCGCGACCCTCGAACCCGTCTCGGCCCGGATCGATCCCCTGGTCACCCCGGCCGCCGACGTGGCGAACCTGCCCACGGCGGCGCCTGACGCCGCTGTCGAGCAGCCGGCCAAGACCAAGGAGCTCGTGATCATCAACTGGAGCGGCGAGCTCGACAAGGTCTGGCCCGTGCTCATCCTCTCCTCGACCGCGGCCGCCAGCGGCGTGCACTGCAAGGTGTTCGTGACCTTCTGGGGCCTGCTGCCCTTCGTCAAGGACCAGAAGCGCATCGTGGGCGAGAACTGGATGCAGAAGATGCTGACGCTCATGCAGCGCCCCGGTATCGACCACCTGAAGCTGACCAAGATGAACTTCCTGGGGATGGGCCCCTGGATGATGGGCGTCCTCTCCCGCAAGTACCGGGTGGCCAGCCCGCGGGAGCTGCTCGACGCCGCCAACGCCCTGGGCGTCGAGTTCATCCCCTGCCAGATGACCATGGACATGTTCGGCCTGAAGCGCGAGGACCTCATCGACGAGATGGGCGATCCCGCCGGTGCCGCTACGGCCATCGAGCTGATGACCGGGGCCGACGCGAGCCTGTTCATCTAGACCGGAAAGGATCCTGCTCATGATCGAGACCACGTCGGGCCCCGCCGTGACCCGCACCATCGATGCCCGGGGCAGCTACTGCCCCGGACCCCTCATGGAGCTCATCCGCGGCATCCGCGAAGCGCAGGTCGGCGACGTGCTGGCCGTGCTCTCCTCGGACAGCGGCTCCAAGCTCGACATCCCCAAGTGGGTGGCCAAGGCCGGTCATCGGCTCGTGGCGCTCGAGACCCGTGACGGCTACGACGAGATCGTCGTCGAGAAGCTGCGGTAGTCGACCGTGGAGCGCATCGTCATCCTCGGTGGCGGCGTCGGCGGCACGCTCACCGCCAACCTGCTCGTCAAGCGCCTCGGTGTGGAGCTCGACGACGGCCGCGCCGCCATCACGGTGATCGACGCGACCGGCCAGCACACCTACCAGCCGGGCTTCATGTACATCGCCATGGGTGGCGAGCGGGCCAGTCGGCTGGCACGGCCGGAGACATCCCTCCTGGATCGGCGGGTGCATCTGGTCGTGGGCCGGGTCCAGAAGGTCGATCCCGTCCAGCGGACGATCACCCTCGATTGGGGTGAGACCGTGCCCTACGACCAGCTGGTGATCGCCACCGGCTGCCGCATCGTGCCCGAGGCGATCGACCACTTCGACACCGAGGCACACCACTTCTACACCGCCGCGGCGGCCCTCGAGCTGCGCCACGCGCTCGACGCGTTCAAGGGCGGACGGATCGTCATCGGCATCGCCGGCATGCCCTACAAGTGCCCGCCGGCGCCGCTGGAGGTGGCTCTCCTGATCGAGGCCGAGCTGCGGCATCGGCACCTGCGTGACCAGTCGGAGCTGCACTTCTGCTCGCCCATCGGGCGCGCCTTCACCATCGAAACGGTCAGCGAGATGGTCACCCCCATCCTGGCCGAGAAGGGCATCGAGCTGCATACGTTCTTCAACGTCGAGGCGATCGACCCGGTCCGCAAGGTGGTCGAGAGCCTCGAAGGCGAGGAGCTGGGCTACGACCTGCTGGTCCTGGTCCCGCCCCACAAGGGCCAGCAGTTCATCATCGACAGCGGGCTCGCCCCGGCCCCCGGCGGCTGGCTTCCGACCGACCGGACCACGCTGCAGGTGGCCGGGCACCCGGAGATCCACGCCCTGGGCGACGCCACGGACCTGCCGCTGTCCAAGGCCGGCTCGACGGCTCACTTCGAGGCGCCGGTGGTGGCCGAGCGCATCGTCGCGGCGGTCCAGGGGCGCCAGCCCGCCGGCAAGCATGCCGACTATGCCGGCAAGGTCATGTGCTTCTTCGAGGTCGGCGACGGCAAGGGCACGCTGCTTCGCTTCGACTACGACCACCCACCCAGGCCGCCCAAGCCGAACCAGCTCTGGCACCTGGGCAAGATCGTCTTCAACAAGACGTACTGGCACACGGTGCCCAAGGGCCGCGTGTAAGCGCGCAGCCGCAGGCAGGCGCAAGTGACCAATGGCCTCCCGGTTGGGGCCGGATGGCCGTTTCCGGGCCCGCGCCCAGGCGCCTACCTTGGGCCCAGCCCGAAGGGGCACGTAGCACCTACCTCCGGTCTCGCTCGAAGCGCTGCGGCTTCGGGGCGCTCCCAGGATGGCGGCCAGATCGCCCACCATCCCGGGTCCACGGCGGCTGACCTTCTCCAGGTCGCTGTCACCTGACGGATCGCCGGTGCCGGCCCCTCCGGGCTCGTCCATCGGGAAGAAGGTCCGTGCGCCCTCGATCCATCGTCTCGATGATCACGGCGGTGCTCGTCGCGAGCTGCGCCGGTCCGACGACCGCGCTGCCGAGCGTGCTGCCGACCGCGCTGCCGAGCGCGCTGCCGACCGCGACCGCGCCGCCCGCCTCGGCCGTCACCCCCGGCCCGACGGCCACGGGCGCGCCATCGGCCCCGGCGTCTGGCGGCCTGGGCTGGAACGTGCCGTTCGCGCGAACCGGTAACGGCGTCCTGATGGCCATCACCGACGTCCGGACCGGCGCCCACGGCACGTACGATCGAGTCACCTGGGAGTTCGCGGGTGATCGGCTGCCGACGATCGGCGTGGTCGTGGCGAACGCCCCGTTCGTCCGCGATCCGAGCGGCCTGCCGATGGTCGTGCGCGGCACGACCTTCCTGCGCGTCACGCTCACCGGCATGGCCACCGCGTACGACGGCCCGCGGGACGTGGTGGCGGGCTACCGTGTCCTCCAGGAAGTCGCGCTGCAGGGCCATTACGAGGGCGTCAGCACCTGGATCGTGGGTCTCGACCAGGCTGTCGGGGTGCACGTCTACGTGCTTACGGGACCCGACCGCCTCGTCATCGACGTGGGCTGAGGTCCAGCGAGAGCGGCATCGTGCCCGCCCGGCCGACGCCGGCCGTGAGCGGCACGTCGAGCGCCAGAACCAGCGCCAGCAGCGGAGCGTTATCCACCCGTGCGGTGGCGGTGAGCGTACGGACGCCATGATCCCGCGCCCAGTCGACACCGGTCCGCAGCAGCGCCGATCCGATGCGGTGGTGCTGGAACGGATCGGCCACCGCGATGCCGAACTCGGCCGTGCCCGGTCCGCAGGGCTCCAGGCACAGGTGCGCGAGGATCGCACCCTCCGGCCCTTCGGGGCGGTCGGGCTCCCCCACGACGGACATCCGCGTCGCGATGGCGAGGAAGCCTTCACGGTGCGTGTGATCGGCCGTCGCATAGGTCATCGCTTCGTCATCCGAGATGCCCTGACGCGCACCCAGGAAGCGGCGCGCACGGGAGTCGACCGAGAGGGCAGCGTAGAAAGCCGACAGGGCCGGGGCATCCGACGGACGCACCGACCGGATGACACACGCATCCGGCTCGTCCAGGATCCTCGCCATGGGTCCCAGCATGCGCGCCTGCGGAGCCGTGGGGCCAGAGTCGTTCGGCACCGCCGCGCGGGACGCGCGGCCCCGAGTGCCCCCTCTCACCGCACGGTCAGGGGCCCGGCTCGAGGATGGCCGTACCGCTGAGGGTGCCCGCCTTGAGGCGCGCCAGGGCCTCCCAGGCACGATCGAGCGGGAAGCGCTCGATGTCGGGCCGGAGATCGATGCGCGCCGCCAGTTCCAGGAACTCGCGCGCGTCCTGACGGGTGTAGTTGGCGACGCTGCGCACCGATCGCTCCCACCACAAGGAACCGTAGTCGAAGGCCGGGATACCGTCCAGGTGGATGGCGTTGATGGCCACGCTGCCGCCGCGCTCGAGTGCCTCGAGGGCCTGCACGACGACCACGCCGACGGGGGCGAACGTGACCGCCGCGTCGAGCCGGGCCGGCGCGCGATCGCCATAGCCGCCGACCCAGGCAGCGCCGAGCTCGGCCGCCCGTCGCTGCTCGGCCGGCGCGCGCGTCCAGACGTAGACCTCGCAACCCCAGTGGCGCGCCACCGGCAACGCCAGCCGTGCCGACGCCCCGAATCCGAACAGGCCCAGACGACCGCCCGGCTCGATGCCCGACACCTTCAGCGCGCGGTAGCCGATGACACCGCCGCATAACAGGGGCGCGGCCCGCAGGTCGTCGTAACCGGCGGGCAGATGGAGGGCGAAGTCAGCGAGCACATACACCTGCTGCGCGTACCCACCGTCACGATCCCAGCCGGTGAAGGCGGCCCCGACGCAGAGGTTCTCGCGCCCGTGGCGGCAGGCAGCGCAGGTGCCGTCGGTGCCGGCGAGCCACCCTACGCCCGCCCGGTCGCCGATCTGCCAACCGGCCACCTCCGGCCCGATGGCCTCGACCACGCCGACGGCCTGGTGGCCGGGCACGATGGGCAGGCGGTGGGCGGCCAGGTCGCCCTCGACGAGCTGCAGATCGGTGCGACAGACGGCGCACGCGGTCACCCGGAGGCGGAGCTCGTGCCCCGCCGGGAGGGCGACCGGGAGGTGTGCGCCCTGAAGGCGGTCGGGCGTGAGCGGGCCGGGCTGCTCCAGACGCAGGCTGCGGGTCAGCATCCGTCGCCGGTCAGCCGCCCGGCCCATGGTGTCAGGCGGGATGGGCCTCGCCCGACGGGATGGTCGGCGACGCGCTGGGTGGGACGGCATGTCTCGGCTCGTCCAGGCACTCGAGCAGATGATGCACGCCGTCGATGTGGATCACCAGGGCGGCGTGGATCGTGGCCAGGGCGAGAGCCACGGCCTGGCGCTGCTGCCGCGACCAGTCTGCCGTCAGGCGCCGCCGGGCCTCCTCCAACTCACCGAGGTCGTGCAGCAACCGCTGCTGGCAGAACCGCACGGTGCACGTCACGAATGGGCTGCCACCCTGCCGATCGAGCTCAGGATAGACCCACTGCCGCTCCCAGGCGAGGTGCGGCTCCAGGTCCGTCTGGGCCCAGCGGAGCTCGCGCACCAGCCCGTCGAGGGCATCTTCCGAACTCAACCACGGCCAGCGGACGATGAGGTCGTGCAGGCGACCGAGACCTTCCTGGAGGTGATGGTGCTCCTGCTCGACGAGGCGCCGTTCGACTGCGCCGGTGACGACCAGGTCCTCGCTCATGGCTCTCACCTTGCACCTCCTACGCGGCCTTGGCGTGCTCGACGATGGGCTGGTGGACGATCAGCACCGAACAGCCCGCATGGATCATCACGTTGCGCGCGACGCTGCCCATGACCAGCCGGTCGAGGCCCGTTCGCCCGTGGGTGCCGGTGATGATGAGGTCGCTGTGGGTCGCCCGGGCACTGGCGATCAGTCGCTCGGCCGCGTCGCCCTCGCGCACCTCCCCTGTCGCGTGGCAGCCGGCAGCCTCGAGGCGGGCGACCGTCTGCTCGACCAGTCCCGCCTCCTCGTCGCGCAGCGCGTCCTCGGTGTCCAGGTACTCAGGCAGGACGCTCACGCTGCCCGCCTCCGCCATGCCCACCCACCAGGGATGGGCCGAGGGTGTGACGGAGACGACGTGGATCGGCAGGGCCCGGAAGACCGGCCAACGCAGCACGACGTCCAGCGCGGCCGAGGCCCCGGCCGAACCGTCCACGCCGAGCACGACACGATCGACATGATCGGCGCGGGCGACGAGCACCGGACGATCGGCGGCGTCGATGACCTCGGCCGACACCGAGCCCAGCAGCATCGTGCTGAGCGCACCGTGGCCACGGCTGCCGATGAGGATGGCGTCGGCGCCCCACCGCCTGGCCTCGGCGGCGATGGTCGATCCGGCGCGGCCGAACAGCACGGCCGACTCGACGGCCACATGGTCGGTCAGCCGCGCGACAGCACGGGCCAGCGTCTCCTCGCCGGCGGAACGGACCGTCCCTTCGATGTCGTACACCGGGACGGGCACGACCGGCCAGGGGCTGCCGATCGACATGGCCGCCACGTCCAGCACCGTCACCACCCGGACGGTGAGGGTTTCGCCCCACGCTTCCTGGAGCACAAGGTCAAGCGTTCGGTCGGCCGAGGCCGATCCATCGGTGGCGATGAGCAGGCGCATCCTCGACCTCGCTTTCCCTCCGGGCCTCGAGCATGCTCGGTCCGGCCTTGAGCATGAGCGGAAGCGAGGTGCGGGGGGAGGGTCGGATGGCCCGTCTTTCGAGGCCGGACGTCGCCTGCTACCCTCGAACCCATGCGCATCGTGACCGCGGCGGAGGCCGTCGCCGGCATCGGGTCGGGCGCGTCGATCTACCTGCAATGCGCGGCCGCGGTCCCGGAAGTGCTGCTGGAGGCGCTCGTGGCCCGTGCGCCCGAGCTATCGGGCGTCTCGGTCATCCACCTGCACACAGAGGGGCCGGCGCCCCATCTGGCGCCCGACATGGCCGGCCACTTCCGCCACCGTGCGCTCTTCATCGGGCCCAATGCGCGCGCGGCGGTGAACGACGGTCGGGCCGACTACGTGCCGGTCTTCCTCTCCGACGTCCCGCGCCTCTTCCGCCGTGGGCTCCTGCCGCTCGATGCCGTATTCCTGAACGCGACCCCGCCCGACCGCCACGGTTTCTGCTCGTTGGGCACATCCGTGGAGGCGGTCCACGCGGCCATCGAGGTCGCCCGGACGGTCATCGTGCAGCTCAACCCGGCCATGCCGCGAACGCTCGGCGAGAGCTTCATCCATGTCAGCTCCATCGACCTGGCCGTGGAGGTGGATGTGCCGCCCTATGTGGTGGCGCGACCGACGATCGGCGACGTGGAGCGACGCATCGGCGAGTACGTGGCGGAGCTCATCCCGGATGGGTCGACGATGCAGCTCGGGATCGGGGCCATCCCGACCGCCGTCGGGCAGGCCCTGGTCGACAAGCGCGACCTGGGCATCCACACCGAGATGTTCACCGACGCCGTGGTCGACCTGGTCGAGGCCGGGGTCATCACCGGCGCGCGCAAGGAACGCAACCGCGGCAAGATCGTGGCCGCGTTCCTGATGGGCACGCCGCGCCTGTACGAGTTCGTGCGCGACAACCCGATGGTCGAACTGCGGCCGGTCGACTTCACCAACGACACGGCCGTCATCCGGACCTTCCACCAGATGGTCGCGGTCAACTCGGCCATCGAGGTCGACCTGACCGGGCAGGTCGTGGCCGACTCGATCGGTCATCGCCTCTACAGCGGCGTCGGTGGCCAGCACGACTTCGTGCGCGGCGCGCTGCTGGCCGGCGGCGGCCGGGCCATCATCGCCCTGCCCTCGACCGCCCGGGCTCGATCGCGCATCGTCTCGACGCTCCAGGACGGGGCCGGTGTCGTGACGACCAGGGCCCACGCACCGACCATCGTCACCGAGTGGGGCGTCGCCGAACTATTCGGCCGCAGCATCCGCGAGCGCGCGGAGGCCCTCATCGCCGTCGCCCACCCCGACCACCGTCAGGCTCTGCTGGACGACGCCCGCGCGCTCCACCTGCTGTAGGCCTCGGGCCGCCGCGCCGGTCGGGGCCGCGAGGCGGCGCGGGGCTGGGCGACCCGACCCGGGCCGGTCGACCGTCAGGAGGTGGGAACACCCCCGTCAGGTGCTGGCTCATCGCCGAGGCGGGCCAGGAACCGAACGAACAGGAAGGCCCCGGTCAGGGCGAAGAGGATCAGGCTGCCGATCAGGATCGGCCAGGCCAACGGGTTGACGCCGGCATCGGTGGACGCCGACAGGGCCGCCGGGATGCCCCCCAGACCGGCGAAGCTGTCGAGCCGATCGACCTGGTCGGCCGCCTCCAGGCCGTAGATCTGGGGCACGATGTAGAGCGCGGAGGCCGCCACCAGCAGGCTGCTCACCCACGTGAACGCGCGCGGGTCGTCGTCCGAATCGCTCAGCAGCTTGACCACCAGGGCCCAGAACAGGACGACCGTGGCGAGCGGCGCGGTGATCGGCATACCGAGGCCGATGTACAGGTTGGGCATCAGGAAGACGACGCTCAGGGAGAGCGTGATGAGCATCAACGCGTCCCGGATCAGGACGTACGACAGCCACCAGACGTCGCCGCCGAAGCGCAGCGTCAACGTGCCCAGGAAGCGCAGCACATAGGGCCGCGCGAAGTGCATGCTCAGGGCGAACGCCCACAGGATCGGCAGCACCGCGGCGATGGACAGGACCAGCCAGGCCTGGCCACCGGTGACCAGCGCGGTGGTGAAATCGTCGGCACTCATCGGGGTCTCCTATGCCTCGCTGGCCTGCGCCCGGCGCCCGGAGGCACGGCGCAGGTTGTAGGCCACGGCCACCAGGGCGAGCACGCCGACCGCGGCTGCGGAGAGGTAGCACAGCGGCAGGGACCAGTCGGTGTTCTGCGAGCTGACCATGATCGAAGCCAGCTGTTTGGCCGTCGGGTCATCGATGGTGGTCAGCTGGACACCCAGGAAGTAGGGCACCAGGTACAGGGTGGCGCCCAGCCCCAGAAGGACCGTCTGGAGGCCGTAGCCGCGCGTATCGGAGTCGCCGCGCGACACCAGCTTGATGAGCAGCACGGCGAAGGCGCACACGGCGGCCAGGGAGCCGGTCACAGGCAGGTCCTTGCTGGCCACGACGTCCGGGTAGAAGAAGATGAAGCTGCCCAGGAAGACCTGCAGCAGCAGCAGGTCGCGCAGCGCCACATAGATGATCCACCACAGATCGGCGCCCAGGCGGAGCGTGAACTTGTGCAGGTTGGCCACCATGTACGGCCGGGCAAGGTGCAGCGACACGGCGATCAGCCATAGCGCCACGAGGGCCGCGGCGATGGTGCCCTCGACGAAGCTTTCGCCCGCGTCGAAGAACGCCGATACCTGATCCGGGGTCATGAGGGTCCTCCTGCTTGAGGCATGGCCGCCGGGGCCACCACCGTCTCGGGATCGGCCGCCGGGGGTTCGGTGACCGCGGCGCGCGGTCCCCGCCCGGCCACTACGGTCACGTCGCCACAGCGATGGACCGCATCACATCGGAAGCAGCGGCCGGCTTCCGTGCGGGCGGTCGCCTCATCGAAGCCGACCTGCGTCGCCACGAATGAGTCCGGTCGGAAGATCGGCAGGGGCGGGTGCGCGCGCGGCCTGGGCGCGATGTCCAGGGTCAGTGCCGTCTCGCGCGGTGTGCGGTAGCGGACCGCGGCCATGATGGCGGCCTCGCCATCCGGCACGTGGGCGAGATACTCATGGATCGAGCCGGCGGCACGGCGCCCCGCGGCGACGGCATCGATGATCGTCTTGGGCCCCGACACGACGTCGCCGCCCGCGAAGACGCCGGCTCGACCGGTCGCCAGCGTGGCCCGGTCGGCCTCGATGCCGGCCCGCTCGCTGATCTCGATGCCGAACCCGACGGGCAGGATAGAGGGATCGGGCTCCTCGCCGACGGCGACCAGGATCGTGTCGGCGGCCAGGTCGAGCTCGCCCCCGGCCACCGGGCCATAGGCCACGCGGCCGTCCTCGGCGGTCCCGGTCGGGGCCTGCTCCTGGAGGCGCAGGCCCGTCACGCGGTCGGTGCCCATGACGGCCACAGGCGCCATCTCGATCAGCAGCTTCACGCCTTCGCGCTCGGCCGCCTCCAGCTCCTCGTGCTGGGCCGGCATGTCGGCGCGCCCGCGCCGGTAGGCGATCGTGACGCTCGAGGCGCCGCTGCGCAGGGCCGAGCGGGCCGCATCCATGGCGGTGCTGCCGCCACCGACCACGACGACGGCGCCGGAAAGCACCGGATGTTCGCCCAGGTTGACCTGCTTCAGGAACAGGGTGGCCGGTACGACGCCGGCGAGGTCGTCACCGGGCACCCCGAGCCGACGACTCTTGGGCGCGCCGGTCGCCAGGAAGATGGCCTGGAAACCGTCGGCCTCCAGCCCCTCGAGGCTGAAGTCGCGGCCCATGACCGCGTCGAGCTTGAGTTCGACGCCCAGCCCGACGATGCGGTCGACCTCCGCGCGAAGGGCCTCGCGCGGCAGGCGGTACTCGGGGATGCCGATGGCCATCATGCCGCCCGGCACGGGCATCGCTTCATACACGGTGATCTGGTAGCCCAGGCGCGCGAGATAGTAGGCGGCCGACATGCCGGCCGGCCCGCCGCCCACGATGGCGACGCGTTCCGAGCGCTTCGCGGCCGGCGGCGCAACGGGCGGCAGATGGCCCTTCTCCACCGCGAAGCGCTTCAGGGTGCGGATCGAGATGGGCTCGTCCAGCGTCCCTCGGCGGCAGACCGCCTCGCACGGGGCGGTACAGATCCAGCCGCAGACCGAGGGGAACGGGTTGACTTCCGCGGCCACCGCGTACGCGTCGTCGTAACGGCCTTCGGCGATCAGCCCCACATAGCGGCCGGCATCGGTGCCGGCCGGGCAGGCCGCCTGGCACGGGGCGACCGGGGTGGCGACGGGCTTCGCGGGACCCAGCCACTCGGGGCGTGGCCGCGTGCCGGCCGGTGTCCGCCAGGGATACAGGGCTCCGAACGGAGACGGGTGATCGTGCTTGAGGCTCTCCAGCGTCACGGCCGACAAGGGGGTCCAGCCGTCGCTCTCGGGGTGTGCGGGGGTCAGGGGACCCTGGCGCGCCGCGAGCGCTGTCGGTCCGGCCACGGTGTCGAGGGTCATCACGGTGACCGGGCACTCGACGATGCAGGTGTTGCAGCCGATGCACTCGCCGACCTGGACCGGGTACTCCATCATCCAACGCAACGGGGCGCCGGATCCAGCGGCGGGCCCACCGACCTCCACCCCCGGTCGGTCCGGCCGCGTCATGTCGAGGGCCTGGACGGGGCAGACATCCATGCACACGCCGCAGTTGATGCAGTTGCCCCGATCGATGGTGATCCGATAACCCATCCGAGCCCTCCAGCGTATCGGTGCACCCCAGACGACCAAGATACGCCTGCGGCGGGCCGTTAGTCACGGGTGGAT
>JBIOID010000020.1:0-14965 GCA_044449585.1 Candidatus Limnocylindrales bacterium | reverse complement strand
TCCAGCTCACGCAGCTCGGCCGGCGTGCCCTGGGCGTTCCACATGTCACCGTACCGGGCGATGGTGCGCAGCGTCTTCTTGCGCCCCGTGCCGCCGATCATGATGGGCAGGCGCGCCTGGACGGGGACGGGGGCATGGCGCAGGTCCTGGAAGGCGTAGTGGGCGCCCGGGGCGGAGGTCACCGTGCCGCCGTCGAACAGGATGCGGCAGGCGGCCACCGCCTCGTCCATCCAGTCGAGCCGCTCCCCGAAGCCGCGCCCGAAGGGGATGCCGTGCGCTTCGTGCTCGGGCTCGAACCAGGCCCCGCCGAGGCCCAGGATCGCCCGCCCACCACTGAGGTGATCGAGGGTCGTGGCCGTCTTGGCCACCAGCGCCGGGTTGCGGAAGGTGTTGGCGCCGACCATCAGGCCCAGCCGCAGACGCTGCGTGACCATGGCCCACGCGGCCAGGGTCTGCCAGCCCTCGAAGATGGGCTGGTACGGGTCGCCGAAGATGGCGTACAGGTGGTCCCAGGCCCACACGTGGTCGTACCCCAGGCGCTCCACGCGGGTGGCCACATCGAGCAGCTCCGGCCAGGTCACCGACTGGGTCCAGGGCAGGATGCCCAGGCGCAGGTTGGTCATGCCGCGGCCGTCCGGCTGAGGCCGGACACGACCTCGCTGAAGCGTTCCAGGGCGAGCCGCAGGTTCTCGCGTGAGTTGGCGTAGCTGACCCGCAGGTGGTCGGCGCCGACGTGCCCGAAGGCGGTACCGGAGAGGACGGCGACGCCGCCCTCGTGCAGCAGCCGATCGGCCATGCGCGGCCCATCGAGGCCGGTGCCGGCCACGTTGGGGAAGGCGTAGAAGGCGCCGTGCGGCGTGCGGCACGTGACGCCGGGGATGTCGTTCAGGCCGGCCACGATGAGATCCCGTCGAGCGGCGAACTCGGTCACCATCGCCTCCACTGCATCCTGCGGGCCGACGAGCGCCTCGACCGCGGCGAGCTGCGCGAACGTGGCCACGCAGCTGACACTGTTGATGATGAGCCGACCGTAGGCCGCCACGAGGGCCGGCGGCAGGACCGCGTACCCGAGGCGCCAGCCGGTCATGGCATAGGTCTTGCTGAAGCCGTCCAGCACGATCGTCCGCTCGGCCATGCCCGGGAAAGCGGCGATCGAAAGGTGCTCCGTGCCGTCATACAGGATGCGCATGTAGATCTCGTCGGCCAGCACCACCAGGTCGCGCTCGCGGGCCACGTCGGCGATGGCCTCCAGGTCCGAGCGCGTCAGGACGCCGCCGGTCGGATTGGCCGGCGAGTTGAAGATGATGAGCCGGGTGCGATCGGTGACGAGGCCGCGCAGCTCGTCCACGTCGAGCCGGTAGTCGTTCTCCTCGCGGATGGGCAGGCGCACCGGCGTGGCCCCCACGAAGCGGGTCATCGACTCGTAGATGGGGAACCCGGGGTCCGGGTAGATGACCTCGTCCCCGGCCTGCGCCAGGGCCAGCAGGGCGTAGAACATGATCGGCTTGGCACCGGGCGTGACGACCACGTTGGCCGGGTCGACCGTGAAGCCGCGCCGCGCCGTCGAGTCGGCCGCGATGGCCTCGCGCAGCTGCGGCAGGCCCAGGTACGGGCCGTAGTGCGTCCAGCCCTCGTCGAGCGCCTGCTTGGCGGCCGCGCGCACGTTGGCCGGCGTATCGAAGTCGGGCTCGCCGATCTCCAGGTGGATGACGTGGCGGCCGGTCGCCTCCAGCGCCCGCGCACGGGCGGCGGCCTCGAAGGCGGTCTCGGTGCCGATGTCGATGACGCGGTCGGCCAGGCGCATCACCGCATGCTAGCGCCGGGCGCGACGGCTCGTGGGAGAATCCCGGCCATGAGCCGCTTCTACGATCTCGACGCGGCCTCCGAGCGCCTGCGCGAGGTGCGCCCGCTCCTGGAGGGCCTGCGGCGGGACCGTGAGCGGCTGGCCGCGCTGCAGGCCGAGATGGCCGCCTTCAAGGGCACCAACGGCAATGCCAGCCACGCCCAGGAGGTGGACCGCCGCGAGCGCGAGATCACGACGACCGTGCGCCAGATGGAGGGCGTCGTCCGTCAGCTGGACGGCTGGGACGTGACGCTGCGGGACATCGGCAGCGGCCTGATCGACTTCCCGGCGCTGGCCAGCGGGCGGCCCATCTGGCTGTGCTGGCGCCTGGGCGAGGAGGGCATCGGGTGGTGGCACGAGACGACCGAGGGGTTCGCCGGTCGCAAGCCGCTCGGCGAGCTGACCTGACGGCCGCTCAGTCCGGGAAGTACTCGTCCCTCGGCGGAGCCCGATAGCGACCGCGGGTGAGGCGTTCCAGCAGGCGCTTGCTCGACTCGGGTCGCGAGTAGAGGACGGCGAAGGCGATGAGCAGGATGAAGTTCGTGCCGCCCACGATGCCGGCCATCACGTAGCCGAGCTGCGCCCCGACACCGCCCTTGACCGACAGGCCCGGGATGGTCGCCCCGAGTATGCCGAGCTGGAAGAAGGGGGCCGCCGGCGCCAGGTTGGCCCGGTACGAGCCGGCCTGCGCACCGGTCGGGCCCTGGCCCCCGATGAGCAGGGCGAAGGAACCAGCCACCGCCGAGCTTGACGCGGCCAGCGGCTGCGGCAGGTTGGTCTCGTCGAGCAGGTTCCATTGGGCGATCGCGCCGGTCGTCGCATCGGGCACCGTCCAGTAGAACGTGGCGGTCGGCTGGCCGTCCGGCCCGAACCCGCCGGGGACGTACAGGGCGCCGTTGGCGACGAAGCCGCTGGCCTGCGTGCGCGGAGATGGCAGCGCCGTGGCGCCGACGCTCTGGCCCCATCCGATGACCTGGCCCTGGCCGTTGACCGACGGCTCACCGACCGCGTCGAGGGTCAGCAGGTAGACCTGGTTGGTGACGCCCTGCGCACCCTCGCCGCCGATCAGGAAGATCTGGCTGCCGGTGGTCAGGGCGATGGCGTGGAAACGCGGCGCGGGGTCGCCGTTGCCGTCGCGCACGGCCAGCGTCGGCTGCACCACGAACGGATGCAACGCGGCCGGCTTGACCGTGTTGTCGAGGAGCGACCGGTAGACCGTGTTCACCGGCCCGCTCGCCGTCCGGCCGCCGATGAGCCACATGCCGGTGCCCGTCGCCACGGCACTGGCGCCGGACATCGCCACGGGCAGGGCCAGGGCGTCATTCACCTTCCAGCCGGTCAGGCTGCCGGCCTGGAAGAGGCCCTGGATGACCGTGTTGGTCGGTTGCCCGCTCGCGTCCAGCCCACCGATGATGAAGGGCGTCCCGTTGAAGCTCGTGACCGCGAAGTCGGTCCGCGGAGCCGGCAGGCTCGGGGCTGCCTGCCAGGCGCTGAAGTTGCCGTCGCTGGTGGTCGTGGTGACCACCACCGAGTCGGTCGCCTTGCCGTCGATGAGCCCGCCCGCGACGTACAGCAGGGTGCCCGACTGGAACGTGCCGGCCTGGCTGCGGGGCGCCGGGAGGGCCAGGTTGGCCGGGCTCGGCTGCCAGGGGATGACCGCCCCGCGCGGCGGCGGGCAGGGCAGCGGTCCGTTGGACCCGTCGCAGAGGTTGATGGGGCTGATCACGTTCACGCCCAGGGTGATCGCCGGTTCGACCGTGAAGTAGTACGCCCGGTCGGGCAGGTAGCCCAGCATGAAGATGATCAGGAGGAACCAGAAGAGCGCCTGCCAGAAGGCGGCCGGCCAGCCGTCGGCGTCGATCAGCCCGAAGAAGATGCGGCGCTGCGTGGTACCGGGGGGCAGGGCCTGTCGGGCCATCGTCCTGTCGCCTCGTCCCTAGGGCACGATCGCGATATCGCCGTGCATCGTCGAGTAGTGGCCGGGCAGGGTGCACGCGAACTGCAGCGTGCCGCTGGCCGGCACGGTCCACGTGAAGTCCTGGGTGCCCGAGCTGAAGGGCGCGATGCCTTGCAGGTTGGTCCGGTTGTCGCTCGACAGATCGGCCGCCGTACCGAGGAAGAAGTCATGGTCGAAGTTGGCCGTGTTGGTGACCTGGAACTGGACCACCTCCCCAGCCTTGACGGTGAGGACCGTCTGCTGCGCGCCGGTCGCGTCGGTGATCTGCAAGGAGCCCGTCAGATCGAGCTTGATGATGCGTGGCGCGGCGGCGGTGCCCGGGTTGGTGACCGTGCCCGGCGTCGCTGCGGCACCACCCCCGCCGCCGACCACGCCGCTGGGGTTGCGCCAGCAGGCGGGCGGCGTGGGCTGGCCGGGCGGCGGCGTATAGGACGGGTCGGTCCAGCCGGTGACCGTCTTGAGCGGTGGGACCGTGGCCGCCGCGTTGGGCGCGGGCGGCTGGTACGTGAACGAGGTCGTGTTGCTGGCCGTGATCCAGTTGATGAGGTCCTCGATCTGGATGTAGTTGAGCGGCCCGCCGTTCACCTGCGACCAGATGGGCATCACGCTGTTGGCGTCGCCGCACACGTAGCGTCCGCCGACCGTGAGCACATTCATCAGGTAGGTCGGGTTGAGGTGACCGGTACCCGCGCCGCCCGTGGCCGTCAGCGCGTTGTACAGCTTGGCCTGGTCGTTGAGCGGCGGGCCGACGCCGCCCTGGCCCTGGGCGCCGTGGCATTGCGAGCAGTTGGCGAGGAACAACGCGTAGCCGTTGGCGACGCTCGTGATGTACTGCTGGTCCTTGGTCTGGGCCATCGCGCCCGAGCCCGACACGAAGGGCACGCCCTGGTCATACAGCCAATACACCGGGATGAAGAGCACGACCAGCAGCACGAGCCAGAACGCCACGCGGCGGGCGCTGCCGCTCTGGCGGACGATGCCTGCCGCCCGTTCCTCCGTCAGCTCGACGCGGTGGGCGCGCTCGCCGGCGTCGAAGCGCTCGACGCTGGCCGAGCCGGCGCGCGGCTCGACGACCGAGCCATCGCCGGCGCTGGGCGTCAGCTCGCGCCCGGAACGGTCGTCGCTCATATGCAGCCGGTGGGTGACTTGGGCGGGATGAGGCCGGGCTGGCCGAGCGCGATGGGCAGCGGCCCGAGCGTGATCTTGGACGTGTCCACGGTCAGCACGCCGGACGAGTCGACGACCGAGGCGAAGCGGTCCAGGCCGCGCGGCGCCGGCCCCAGGCCCAGCACCTTGATCCCGACGCGGTCATAGCGCGAGCCGTGGCAGGGGCACTCGAACCAGAAGTTGGTGGTGCAGAAGTTGGGCTTGCACCCCAGGTGGGGACAGCGCTGGTAGAGCGTGCGCACGTTGGTCTCCGAGCCGTCGCCCTCCGGGCTCTGGCCGGTGATGAAGCCGCGGCCCGGGTCGAGCAGGGTCACGTACGTGCGGGCGGCCTGGAAGTAGGACGGCGCGCCGTCCTTCAGGCCGGCCCCCGACACGGCCGGCGAGCCGGCCACCGTGTCCTCGTTGCCGAGCGTGATCTTGGAGCCGAAGCCGCCGGTCAGGTTGGGCCACAGGAAGCCCAGCGTGCCACCGGCCAGCTCGATCAGCCAGAGGCTGACCGCCGCCCCGATCGACCGTCGCAGGATGGTCCGCCGGGACATACCGCCGGTCTGGCCGTGGCGCAGCGACGCGAGGGCCTCGCGGGTCAGCGCCTGCGGCTCGTCGGCGATGGTCAGCTTCCAGTTGCCCACGGCTGGCTCGTCGTCCCTACAGCGCGAAGTGGAGCCCGAAGATGGGCAGTGTCCATGAGTAGCCCGGGCCGCGGAAGATGGCGCCGATGAAGGTGATCGTCAGCCCGGCGATGCAGAACAGCGTGAAGAGCATCACGCCGACCTTCCGGTCGCGCGGCCGCGTCGACCCGCCGTCGCCCTTGGGCCCCCGATCGATGAACGGCACCAGCGCCGCGCCCACGAGCACGAAGGTCGGCGTCAGCACGCCCGCCACCGTGGGGTGGAAGTAGGCCAGCAGCTCCTGGAGGCCCACGAAATACCACGGCGCCTTGGCCACCGCCGGCGTGACGTTGGGGTTGGCCAGGTCCTCCAGCGGGGCGTTGATGAAGATGCCCATCAGCAACAGGAAGATGGTCATCACGCCGGCCGCGAAGAACTCGATGGCCAGCAGGTGCGGCCACGTCATGACCGTGTCGTCGGGTTCCTTCTGGACCCGCACCACGGCGTCCTGCTTGACCAGCGCCAGCAGGCGGTACGGCTTGGCGGCCATCGGCACGCGCTGCTTGTCGATCTCCGTCACCCGCCGCTCGGCGGGCGCGGCGGGCAGGGTGGTGCGGCGCGTCGGCGGCTCCGCGGTCGGCGCCGCGGCCGTCGCCGACGGGCCCTCCGGCGCCGGCTGCGGCAGGTCCTTCTTCTCGTCGGTCACAGCGGTCCCGAGATGCCGCCGTCCTTGCGGATGCGCCAGAAGTGCACCGCCAGGAACAGCGCGCCGACCAGGGGCAGCAGGATGACGTGCAGCACGTAGAAGCGCAGGAGGGTGTTCTGGCCGACCTCCACGCCACCCAGCAGGATGAGCTGGCTGGGCTTGTTGAAGATGGGCACGTAGGTGGCCATGGTCGAGCCGATGGTGACGGCCCAGTAGGCGATCTGGTCCCACGGCAGCAGGTAGCCGGTGAAGCTCAGCAGCAGGGTCAGCAGCAACAGCACCACCCCGACCACCCAGTTGAACTCGCGCGGTGGCTTGTAGGCGCCGTGGTAGAAGACCCGCATCATGTGCAGGAAGACGAAGAAGACCATCAGGTGCGCGGCCCAGCGATGGATGTTGCGGGTCAGCTGGCCGAAGATGATGCTGGAGTCGATGGTCAGGATGTTGCTGTACGCCTGGCCGGTGTAGGGCACGTAGTAGAACATCAGGTACACGCCCGTGATGACCAGCACCAGGAACAGGAAGAAGGACAGGCCGCCCAGGCAGAACGTGTAGGCGAACTTCACCGCGTGCTGGCGCACCCGCACCGGGTGGAGGTGCAGGAACACGTTGTTCATGACGGCCATGGCACGCGACCGCTCGTCGGCCGGGTACGGCTGCCGGAAGATGGCCCGCCAGGCGGCGCTGCGGCGGATCGACTCGTCGACCCGCTCGAGGAAGCTCACCGCGACACTCCTCCGGTCACCGGGGCGTTTCCGAGGCCATGCAGCCCCAGCTGCGCGTCACGGTAGCTCTCCTTGTAGAGGCGGCCGTCGTCGCTGACTTCCTGGAGCTCGAACCGGTCCATGGTAATCGCGTCATAGGGGCAGCGTTTGACGCACAGGGCGCAGCGGATACAGCGCTCCTCGTCGAGCACCATGGCCGCGCCCTGGTCCCATCCGTAGGCATCGACCAGCTCCGGCAACGGCCCCTCCGCCTTCATCTGGTTGACGTCGATCATGTGGATGACGCCTTCCGGGCACACGTCGGCGCACGCGCCGCACAGCACGCAGCGGAAGGGGTCGAACCAGATGTTGTAGTTGCACATCAGGCAGCGCGTCGACTCGGCCACGGCCGCCGTCGCGCCGTAGCCCTCCTCCACGTGCGTCGTGAAGTTGACCGTCGGGTCGGTGGAGGGCATGCGCGCCTGGACGGGCACCATGGGGATGTGCTGGCGGGGCAGGACGTCGTAGAACTCGGGCATCTCGTGCCGCCACGAGCTGATGACGCGCACGTTGGCGGCGACCTCCACGCTCGAGCGACCGGACAGGTAGCGATCGATGGCATAGGCGCAGCGCTTGCCGTGGCCGGCCGCCTCGATGAGGGTCGTCGGCCCGGTCACGAAGTCGCCGCAGGCGAAGACGCCCTTGACGGTGCTGGCATAGGTGGCCGGGTCGACCCGCACCCGCCCCCGGTTGATCTCGAAGCTGGCGGTGCCCGGCAGGAAGGAATTGTCGGCCGCCTGGCTGACGGCCGGTATGACCGTGTCGGCCTTGACCACGAACTCCGAGCCGGGGATGGGCACCGGAGCACGGCGGCCGGTGGCATCCGGCTCGCCCAGCTTGTTGCGGATGAAGCGCACGCCGGTCAGATGGCCATCCTCGCCGATCAGCTCGACCGGGCTGGCCAGGAACTCCATGCGCACGCCTTCCCGCTCGGTCTCGCCCAGCTCCTCCTCGTCCACGACCAGCTCGGAACGTGTCCGGCGGTAGGCGATGGTGACGTTGGCGGCGCCGTGACGCAGGCTGGTGCGCGAGCAGTCCATGGCCGTGTACCCGCCGCCGATGATGACCACGTCCTGGCCCACCTCGAGCGGTTCACCCAGGTTGGCCCGCTTCATGAAGTCGACGCCGTACTGGATGCCCTCCAGGCCCTGGCCGGGCACGTCCAGCGGCACCGCGTCCATCGCGCCGGCGCACACGGCGACCGCGTCGAACTGCTCCTGGAGCTGCTCGAACGTCACGTCCTGGCCGATGCGCACGCCGTAGCGGAAGGTGACGCCCAGCCGCTCGATCAGGCGCACGTCCATCTCGATCGCCTCGCGCGGCAGGCGGAAGGCGGGCACGCCGATGAGCATCGTGCCGCCGGCATAGGGCAGCGCGTCGAAGACCGTGACGCGATGGCCGGCCACCGCCAGCTCGCGCGCGACGGCCAGGCCGGCCGGCCCCGCGCCGATGACGGCCACGCTGGTGTCCCGGGGGGTGATGGGCGGCGTGTCGTCCGGGATGCCGGAGGCCTCGTGCCATTCGACCAGGAACCGCTTCATGGCGCGGATCGCCAGGGGGCGGTCGATGTCGCCCCGGCGACAGGCACGTTCGCACGGCGCGGAGCAGACGTAGGCGCACATGGCCGCCACCGGGTTGGGCTCGCGGGAGAGCAGGTAGCCTTCCTCGAACCGACCTTCGGCGGCCAGGTTCAGGTAGCCGCGACAGTTGGTGCCCACGGGGCACGCTTCCTGGCACTCGATGTTGCACTGGAGCCAGGAGGCATTGACCGGCTGGACCAGGAATCCCTGGTGAGGATCGATCGACACGACGGCGGGTTGGCCTCACGAGACGTCGGGTGGCGCTGGGGGGCTGGCGCGTGCGGGGAATCTAGCATCGGCAGGGGGCCGTCGCACGTCCCCGCGGGACGAAGTTGACGGGCCGCGGCCGCGCAGCTACGCTCGGCTACCGATGCAGCGTCCGCTCGGCCGTCCCGCCCGTCGCGTCCGGTGACGCCCGTCGAGCTGTTCTACCTCCTCTTCGGCGCCTGCGTCGGGCTGGTCGCCGGAGCTGCCCTGCTGCACGTCGTGCGCGGCCCGGCCGCCCGGCCGGAGGTCCGCGTGACGGTCACCCACAACGCGCTGCCGCTGCGCACGGTGCGGCCCGACACGCCGGGCGAACCGGTCACGCTGCGGCGCACGGCGCGCGGCCCGGGCGTGCCGGTGCCCGTGCCGGTGATGGCCCCGTCGCGCGCACGCGTGGCCGTCCCCGTCCGGGACGGCATCGACCCACCCCTGGCTCAGTGGCGCGAGGCCGCCGTCGTCGAGCCACCGCTGGCGGTGTCCCGACCCGCGCCCGCCGACCGACCCGTCGCCCTCGCGCTGGCCGCCTCCGCCAGGCCACCGACCGCGGTCGCCGTGCTGGAGCGGCCCGTGGCCATGGCGCCGGCCAACGAGTCCGCCCGCGCCGCCCAGGCGGCCCGTGCGGCGGACGAGGCCAGCGCCGCTGACGTGGCGGGCACCGAGGCGCCGGCCGGACCATGCGCCGGCGCGCGGCAGCTGGCGGCTGAGCGGTGCCAGGTGGCCGGCGAGGCACGCGACCTGGCCGAACGGGCCGCCCACAGCGCGCGCGACGCACGTCGCGAGTACGACGGCGCCGTCCTGGAAGCCGAGACCGCGGCACGGGACGCCGACCCGCGCGCCATCGCCGCTCGCAAGGAGGCCGCGCGGCGCGCCTTCCACGAGGCGACCGCGGCGGCCCACGAGCGGCGTGACCTGGAGCTGGCGGCGACCGTCTGGCTGACCGAGATCAATCGCATCAACCAGGAGCGCCGCGCCGCGCTGGCCGCGGCCGACGCCGCCGGACGACGGATGGAGGCGCTGCTGCCGGTCATCGAGCGGCTGACGCTGGCGGCCGACGCCGCCCGGATCACCGCCGAGACGGCCACCGCCGCCTGCAACGACGCACGCGGCGCGCTCGCCGCATGCGAGGAGGCGCTCATCGCGGGCGGCGCCACCGAGGCCATCGCGCCGCCCGGTGACCGGGAGCCGGAGCCGGCCGACGACGGCGCCGACGAGGGTCGCGAACTCCTGCGCGCCTCGGGCCGGCAACCGGCCATCTACCGCCTGCTGCACGGCGATCGTGACGCCCTCACGCGGATCGTCGACGCGGCCGCTGCGACACCCGAGGAGCGCCGCCAGCTGCAGCTCTCGCTGAGCGGTTTCGTCGATGCCATCGTGGCCGGTGCCATCGAACAGGCGTTCCTCGACTTCCCGGCCGACCATCCCTTCTGGGGTCAGCTCAACCGCGCCGAGAGCCGCCAGGTGGCCGTCGGCCTGGCCGGCCTCGGCTACCGCTTCGACGGGCTGGGGGGCTTCGAGGGCAGCCGCGTGCCCAGCGGTCGGGACCTCTCGCTCGCCGTCGGCTACGCGGGCCTGGACCCGCGGCGGATGCGCCACTGGCCGTCGGAGGCCGACAGCCACGAGCTGTACCGCGGGGTGTCCGTGGCGGCCGACGAGTTCCTGGCCAGCGCGGCACCCGACATGTCGCTGGCCGAGCTGGTCGCGATCCTCGGGCGCCGGTCGGAGTCACTGGCCGACCTGTGGAACCAGTGGGGCCGGGTGCGACCCCTGTTGCTCGCGACGACCGGCTAGCGAGCGGCCGCTTCAGGCCACGTCGAGCAGTCGGAACCCCTCGGCCGCGGCGACCCCGAGCCGCGCCCCATCCTCGGCCGCCCAGGCCCGCATGCGGGCCTCGAACTCCCCGGGCTCCCTGATCTGGCTGGCATGGGCGCGCAGGGCGGTCAGCTTGCGCTCGAACGTCGCGCTCGTGTCCACCCACACGTCGGCCCCGTCCGTCCAGAACAGGTAGAGCCAATGGACCGTGTGGGGCGCGAGGCCCGCGCGGGCCAGATGCGGGAAGGCCATCGCGTTGCGGGCGGCCGGGTAGACCGCGTCGACGGCCGCCATCGCGGCCGCCCGATGGTCGGTGTGCTGGATGCGGCCGGAGCGGCTGAACATCATCGAGGGGTCCATCGTCAGCACCGCATCGGGCCGGAACTGGCGCAGGACCGTCACCAGCTGCTCGCGCAGGGGCAGATCGTTGGCCAGGGCGCCATCGGGCGCATGCAGGAACGTCACGCCCTCGTAGCCGATGATCGCCGCCGCGCTGCGCTGCTCGGCCTCGCGCGTGGCCGCCAGCACCAGCGGGTCGATGTCCGGATCGTCGCCACCCGCGTCGCCGCTGGTGCAGCACACCAGGTGGCCGATCGTGCCCGCATCGATCCAGCGAGCCATCGTGCCGGCCGGCCCGAAATCCGCGTCGTCCGGGTGGGCCACGATGACCATGGCTCGCTCGGGCCGGGCCAGGTGGGGCTGGATGGTCGCGACCGTCGCCGTCTCGTCGGTCATCGGTCCTGATTCAGGCGGCGCGATGTGCCTGCGCCGCCTGGAGCGTCGCCAGCACGTCGGCCGCGTGACCCTCCGGCTTGACCTTGAGCCAGACGTGCGCCACGCGGCCGTCGGGGTCGATCAGGAACGTGCGGCGGGCGATGCCCATGTACGTCTTGCCGTAGTTGGTCCGTTCCACCCAGCAGCCGTAGGCCTCGGCGAGGTGATGGCCCACATCGGCCAGGAGCGGGAACGACAGGTTGAACTTGTCGCGGAAGGCCCCCTTGCTGGCGGCCCCCTGCGGGCTGACGCCCCACACATCGGCCCCGTGCTGGGCCATGACCTCGAGGCTGTCGCGGAACTCGCACGCCTCGGTCGTGCAGCCGGGCGTGTCGTCGGCGGGATAGAAGTAGAGGACCGTCCAACGACCGCGCTGATCGGACAGGCGATGGGTCACCCCGTCGGCATCGGGCAGCGCGACATCCGGTGCGACCTCCCCGACCTCCGGCACATGCGGCTCTTCCATGGCCGAACGATACATCGGCCGTCGTCCAGGGCCCGCGCTCAGGCCAGCTGGACGGCGACCACGAGGATGGCCACGGCCACGGCACCGACCAGCACGGCGCCGTCGAGCCAGCCCGCGTGCACGGGCCGGAAGCGCGACCGCGGCCGCCCGCTGTCGAAGCCGCGCGCGTCCATGGCCAGGGCCAGGCGCTCGCCCCGCCGCAGGGCCATCACGAGGACCACGAGCAACCGCCCCGGGACGGCCCGAAGGCGGCCGGGCAGCGTGCGCGGCGCCCGGCCGCGCAGGCGCAGCGCGGCGCCCGTGGCCAGCCAGTCGGCCGCGGTGCGGGGCGCCAGGCCCATCGCCGCGACACTGCCATAGGCGAGCCGGTCGGGCAGGTGGGCCTGCTGGATGAGGCTGTCGGCCAGGCGCGTCAGGTCGGCCGGCGCGAACACCAGGACGCTGATCAGGCCGATCGCCGCTACGCGCAGGCCGAGCGCCAGGCCGGCCTCCAGCCCCTCGGCCGTCAGGCGCAGGGGGCCGATCATGAGCAGCTGCACCGCGGCCGGGTCGCGGTTCGCGGCGTTGCCCAGGGCGGCCGTGACCCCCAGCCCGACCGCCGCGATGGCGATCGGGGCCAGGCGACGCGGCAGCGGCCCGAGCGGGATGCCGGACCACAGCACGAGCACCGCCACGGCCGCCCCGGCCAGGACCGCCTCCGCCCGGGCACCTGACACGACCGCCGCGACGAGCAGCCAGAGCGCGCCCGCCACCAGGCGCGTCACACCCGTCACGCGAGCCAGGGGCGCGCTGGGGCGAACGACCAGCGGGGCCGGCAGGAAGCTCATCGGAGGGCCGGCCGCCAGGGCGCCGCCGGCTCATACGGCGGTGCCCGCAGGAAAGCGACCGCCGGCCCGTCGAAGACCACCCGGCCCGCTGCCAGGGCCACGACGCGGTCGCAGCCGGGCAGCAGCCGTGGGTCGTGGGTCGCCAGCACCTGAGCCTGGCCGCCGTCACGTCCCACGTCCAGCAGCTCCGCCACCGCGTCCGTGCCGCGCTGGTCCAGGCCGAAGGTGGGCTCGTCGAGCAGCAGCAACGCCGGCCGGGCGACGGCGGTCGCCGCCAGGCTCAGGCGACGCTGCTCACCGGTGCTCAGGCGGAACGGGTCCTGGCCGGCCAGGTGGCCCAGCCCGAACCGCCCCAGCACGGCGACCGCCTCGTCGTTCGGCCCGCCGCCCACCTCGTCGATGACGCGGCGGGTGATGAAGCCCACCTCCGGGTCCTGGAACACGAGCGCCAGGTGGGCCGGCACCGCCGGCGAGGCGAGGGTCGCCGGATCGACCCGGCGGCCGTTCGGCTCGATCAGCCGGACCGTGCCCGTGGCCGGCCGGCGCAGGCCGGCCAGGACCTGCAAGAGGGTCGACTTGCCGGATCCGTTGGGCCCGACCAGGGCCACCCGCTCCCCGTGGCGCACGACCAGCCCGACATCGTCGATGACGGTCCGCGCGGGCCCGGGCACCTCGCTCGGGTAGCGCACCACCAGGCCCTCGGCCTCCAGCGCCGGTGCTCGCACGACGGGCGTCGTCGGGGCGACCGCCCCGGGCGCGGCGGCGCGCGGCACGCCCGAGTCCGGCTCCGTGGCACGCCACGCGGCGGGCACCCAGCCGCCGGCGTCCGCCAGCGCGGCGGCATGGCGTTGCCCGATCTCCTGCGGCCGACCGAAGGCCAGGCGGCCGCCGGCGCCATCGAGGATCAGGACAAGGTCGGCCAGGGGCAGCGCGGCATCGACGCGATGCTCGACGATGACGATCGTTCGGTCGTGCGCGGCGGCCAGGGTGGCCAGGCGCTCGAAGACCGCGGCCGTGCCCGGCGGATCGAGGTTCGCCGTCGGTTCGTCCAGCACGAGCAGACCCGGCCCCTGGGCGAGCACGTCCGCGATGGCCAGGCGCTGCTGCTCGCCGCCCGACAGCGCACCGGTAGCACGCCCCTCGAAGCCGGTCAGGCCCACCTCGGCCAGCACGGCCGGCACGCGCGCCAGCATCTGCGCGCGCGGCCAGCCGCGGTTCTCCAGGCCGAAGGCGACCTCATCCGCGACGTGGGGCATGACCAGCTGGCTGTCCGGGTCCTGGAACACCAGGCCGACCGCCTCGCCCAGGCGCGCCGGTGCCGTGCGCGCCACGTCGAGCGGCCCGACGAACAGCTGGCCGTCCAGCCGGCCCGGCAGCGCATGGGGCACGATCCCGGCCAACGCCCGGGCGAGCGTGCTCTTGCCGCAGCCGGAAGGCCCCAGCACGAGCAGGACCTCGCCGGCCGGGAGTTCGAAGGTCAGGTCATGGAGGGCCGGCCGGGAGCGGCTCCGATAGGTCCAGCCGAAGCCGACCGCCCGGACCGCCGGCGGCGCGTCGGTCATGCGCCTCCGGGAAAGGCGTCGATCACGCCGGTGCCGCGCAGCGCCTGCAGCAGATACCAGCCGACCAGGCCCGCCAGGACCGCTCCCGACGCGACCGCGGCCACGAGGATGGCCAGCTGGACGTCCGGCCCGAACTGCGCCGACGGATAGTAGATGGGCAGGTCGTGCAGGACCTCACCGAGCGCGGCGGCCGCCCCGGCCAGCACCGCCGTGCGCAGCGTGAAGGACCGGTACAGGCCGAACGCGAAGACCAGCTCGGCGCCGGCGCCCTGCACGAAGCCGGACAGGATCACGTCGAGGCCCCAGGTGTTGCCCAGCAGCGCCGAAACGGCCGCGGCCATGACTTCCGCGAACAGGGCGGCCCCCGGCTTGCGCACGATCATCGGCGCCAGCACGGCCGGCAGCAGCCAGATGCCGCTGATCACGTACTCCAGCTGCGGCGCGCCGGCGAAGATGGGCTGCGCCCCCGACCAGACGAGGTCCCAGAGCCAGAAGACGACCCCGAACACGACCCCGATGACGGCCGTGATGACGATGTCGAGCGTCCGCCAGCGCGTCGTGGCGGGGATCGCGGGATCGGCCGCCGTGGCCGGCGTGGTCATGTCGCTACCTCCTCGGGATGGCTTTCGATGACGAGC
>JBIOID010000019.1:0-15327 GCA_044449585.1 Candidatus Limnocylindrales bacterium | reverse complement strand
GGCCATGCCCACAACCCTCATTGCCGCACCCCGTAGCCCTCGCGAATCCGCGTCGTCCGACCCGTCCGATGTCACGGGCCGCCTCTGTCCGGATCGGGGTGTTGCGCTCAGCTCGAGGGCGGAAGTCCGAACATCCGCGCGACGACCGGCCAGATATTCGCCGCCTCTGCGGCCTGCCCCGCGACGTTCAGATGCCCGGTGTTGCCGCTGAAGAAGTCGATCTTGTCCACCCAGGCTGCTCGGACGCCTCCGTCCGTCGTGCACTGCGGCACCGCGGCGCAGCGGGCGGTCTCCTCGTCCTCGTAGGCTTGGATTACCGCAGTGAGGGTTTGGACGTCCGCCGGGACGGTCTTGCCGTCAGGGCGGTAGAAGTCGCATGGGCCGACGCCGGTGAGTGTCGCCTTGACGCTCGGGTCGGCGGCGACCTGGGCCTCGATGAACGGAATGCTCGGGCGGCCGAGCTGGCCGACGATGAGGATCTTCGTCTGTGGCGATGCCTTGGTGATGATGTCGAGCGTCTGGGCCACAGACGCCCCGAGCTCTGGGACATGAGCCGCGTCCGTTCCATCACACCGGATGTCGTTGTCGATCGTCGAGATGATCGCCAGAGCCGGATACGGGACCTCGGCCAGCGCGGCCCTCGCTTGGTCCGGAAGCTCGGAAGCGATCGCGCCGCCGCGGGCGTGGTTGGAGGCGCTCCCCGCAACATCGGGGCGGAGCGCACGGAGGCGGAGGTAGACGCTCTTGACGCTAGGGGAGGTCCCGGTCGCGTAGGAGTTCTCAGGGACCGCCTCGAAGACCGCGCCTGTCCCCTCGCCGGTCAGGCCCGAGTGCCCGATGGCGATGACGCCCGATGCCGCCACGGCGCTTGGTGAGGGCTGAGGACTCGGGACCACGGTCGCCGTCGGGGAGGCCGGTGGCGTCGCGCTCGGAGTCAGGGAGGCGAGTGATGTTGCGGTCGACCCGCCGCAGGCGGCGACGAGGACGCCGACGAGTGCCACAGGCACCAGGCTCCTGCGCATCGACCACTCCCTTCCGGTTCCGGGTGAAGTCGCGGCAGCATAGGCTGCGCAGGGTCGATGGGCAATACCGCGTGCTTCACGGTCGAATGCGATCGGTGACGGCGCGGGCGTACCCGGGGTCGCAACAGGCAGGGGAGCCCGGGAGCCAGTGTGGATCGGACCAGCGCGCCGTCATGCCCCCAAGGGTCGGGCAGCGGCGGGCGGATGACTACTTGGCCGTTTGGGCCATGTCTACGCGTGGCCCGGGGCTCGGTCGGGGCACTCAATCGTCGTCCCGCGCGGGTCGCCGTCATGGACGTGCCGGCCGGCGGTGGCGGTCGCTGCTGAGACTTCGCCAGGGAGGGGACCGGCCGGTCGACTCGTCGCGTGGTCCTCGATGCAGCGCTCCTCAGCGGCTTCGAGGTCCCGGATCAATGCCGGGTCATCAGGAAGCAGGCCGAATGCGTCACGGGATCGGGGTCGGGCAGCCGTTCGATGGTGAACGCGTCGCCGAACAGGTTCGCCTCCTCGCCGGGCTCAATGACTGGGGTCAGTTGCGACGGCCCGGTCAGGCTGAATCGCGGCAGGTCGGCGCGTCGGGCCCAGAAGCACCAGAACAGGAAGGCCGCCCCGGGGCGCGCCAAGCTGGCCACCAGACTCGCCATCGCCCGTCGACCCGCCGGGTCGAGGTCGTCGAGTGTCCCGTAGTCGATCAACAGGTCAAACGGCCCCTCGACGCCAGCGATCGTCGGCGCAGTGAGATCGCCTTCCACGAGCCGGATCACGCTCCCCGGAACCTCCGCGGCGGCGCGCCGGCGGGCGACCCGCAGGGCGACGGGCGAGAAGTCGATCCCGGTCGCCTCGAACCCGTGGCTCGCCAGGTAGCGGAGGTTGGCGCCGGTGCCGCACCCGAGATCGAGCGCGCGACCGGGAGGGAAGCGGGCCGGGGTCAGGGCGCCGCCCTCGACGAGCCGGACGAGCTCGGCTCGCGGCGGTCCGTCCCACGGGGCGCCGACGCGGTAGAGGAGGTCGTAGAGCGAGCGCCTCATCGGGCGTCGGGCGGCTCCGGCGCGCCCGCTCCAGCCCGTTTCGCCCGCGAGGCCCGGATGCCAGACCAGGCGACCAGGACGAGCGGCACCTCAGCCAGGGTGTAGACGACGTGCACGGCGTAGTGCCAGAGCGACTGCTCCGGCTGGAACGGCAACAGGCCGAGCGGCAGGACCGACAGGATCCCGCCTCCGACGAGGTTGAGGGCGCCCCACGCGAACAGCGCGGTCCAGGCGGCGAGGCCCGCCGTCTCCCGCGCCGCGAGGATCGCCAGGATGGCGAAGATCCCGAGCGGGATCAGCGTCTGAGGGTCGAGGAGGAACGCCGGCCCGAACTCGAACACGTCGTGGGCGAGCATGCCGGCGGCGGCGAGCGCCGACGTCGCGAAGACGGCCGGGGCGGACGGACGCGGACGGTCGATCATCAGGGCTCCTCTCGCAGCAGGTCCTCATCGAGAGGATGCGGCCATGTCGACCGAATCGGAGCGCCGGATCGTTCGGTTTCGAGCCTCGGTTCAGTTCCTCGCCATGGTTCGATCGAAGCGCGCCGACTCCACGGCGATGGGCACGAGCTCGGCGCGCAGGACGCGGATGATCCGCTCGCGTGTGGTCGGGACCGCCGCCGAGGCGCCGTCGCCAATCTCGTGCGACCCGACCAGCAGCGCTAGGACAAGGCCGGCCAGGTCCCTGGCGGCCTCCGGCGTCATGCCCGGCCGGACCGCTGCGATGTAGCGGCCGATGACCGTGTTGCCCTCCGCGAACATCCCGCGCCGGAGCCGGGCCATGCCGGGCACCTCGAGCTCCTCGGCCATGTCGAGGGCCAGGAGGACGTCCGGCAGCTCACGAATGGCAAGGTCGATCATGCCGCGGAGCTGGACCAACGGATCGACCGCCGGGTCCACGTGGACCGTGCGCCAATCGAGATGCGGCTGCCGCACGATGTAGGTCGCCAGGTCGGCCTTCGAATCGAAGTAGTGGTAGAGGCCGGCCGGCGACAGGTGGCACGCATGGGCCAGGGCCTTGATGGTCGTGCCTCGGTAGCCGTGCGCCCGGAAGACCGGAGCCGCCAGCTTGAAGAGCTCCCGGCGGCGCTCGTCAAGCGGGTCCGGGATCGTCGTCCACGGTCGGACGTCGGGCTCGATCGGGATTGCGTGCCCCGTGTCTCCCTCGAATGGCGCGTCCATGCGCCCACCATCGGGCACGGCCGGACGTGCGTCAATCCGTGAACGGGGGCGGAACGTCCGACGCGAACCGACGCCCAGCCCAGGGATCACCCGCTTTTGGGAGGGACGGCCTTCCCCACCAAGGCTTTAGCGAGTGCGCGAATCGTGCGCCGCCCGCTTCTGGGCACCAGATGGTCCCGGCATCCCCCGGCGCCCGGCCGACGCGAGGTTCGTTCCGATGGAGACGGGCTAGAGGTCGGCCGGGTCGCGGTAGCCGCGTAGCGAGGCAATCGGCCCGAGCGCGGCGATGGCGAGGCGCGTCACCGGCCACGGCGGGCTCGAGGGCCGGATCTCGCGGCCGAAGGCCCGGAATAGGACCGGCAGGTGCAGCGGCTTCGGCATGCCCCCCTTGCCGAGCTTCCCCTCGTTGGCAAGACGGAAAAGGACCTCGAAGAAACCGCGCGTGTCGAGTGCGGGCGTGAAGGTCCCGACGTAGTGGGCCTCGCTGTCGGTCGGGTTCCAGAAGCGATGATTCGTACCCGCCGGGACCGTTACCTCCTCGCCCGGTCCGGCCCGGAACTCCTTCCCGTCGACCCAGAACGCGAGCTCGCCTGAGATGATCTCGAACCCGCTCGCCTGCTCAGGGTGGGTGTGGTTCGGCTCCCGCTCGTCGCTCGCCGGGCTCCAGCACTCGATCCTCAGGGTCTGACGCTGCTCCGGGGCGAGCGTATGGTGGCCCCCACCGAGGTCGTCGAAGCGCATCCGTTGGCCGGTGCGCCGGTTGACGATAAGCGACTGGTCCACGCAGGCCTCCTCGGTTGGTGACGAGACGACGCCCGGGTCCGGACCGGCCCACCCCGCGGGGCGGCCCGGTCCGCGCGACCCGTGGTCATGCGGGGGTTGGAACCTGCGCCTCGCACAGGGCCTTGAGGTTCTCGTTCGAGTGGCGCATCTGGCGCTCCAGGGCCCGCTCCATGAAGAGCTTGTTCGCGAGGTCGCCAAAGAGGCCGCCCGGTAGCTCGTAGTCCATCTCGAAGGTGCTGTCCGTGCCGCTCCCGGCCGCCTCGTTGCGGACGGTGTAGCTGGCCCGGCCGCCGCCGGGGGTTGTGCCGGTGACCTTCATGTAGCGGAGCGGCTCGACCTCGACGACCTCGAAGCGGCCCTCGAGGCGGCGCCCGGCGATCGCGAAGACGCGGGTGTAGGCCGCTCCGACATGATCGCGCGCGCCCGTTACGTCCTTGACCTCGAGCACACCCTCCGACCACTCGGGCTGCCGGCTGGCGTCGGTGCCGATGTCCCAGCAGACCTCGAGCGGCGCGTCGATGTGGAACATGTCGCGAATGTGGCCCATGAAAAGCCCTCCTCACCCCGTCTCGCACGGGACGACGCGGAGCGGATCGCGAGGCAGGTGAACGCGTTCGACCGACAGCCCAGTCCGCGCCGGCGGCGCGGACCCGAGTCCCCGGGTCGATCCCGATGGCCTGAGTGGACCACGGCGGGTCCCGAATGCGGCAGGCCCTTCATTCGGATCTCGGTGGCGGCCGATGTTGTGTCCGGCCTCGAGGAACCGCCGGTTGACGCGGCGACGTACGGCGGAGCCGCCGTCGTCAGCACGCCGCCGCGTTCTTGTCGCTATTCGTCCGGACGGTCTCCCCCTCGGGCTCCGGCAGCCGCGGCGCCAGGATCCACACCAGCTGCGCGGTCGTCTCGGCGCCCACCTTGGAACGTGCGTTCGCCAGGTGGTGCTTGACGGTCGAGTGCGACAGGCCGAGTCGGTGGGCGGCGGCCTTCTCCGATCCGGCGACGAGGACGGCGGCAACGACACCGACCTCGCGGTCCGTGGCGCGTTCGGCCGGGCGACGAGGCGACCGTCGCGTCATGCGCTGCAAAGCCATTCGGAAGGCTCGGGCGGCTCCGCGAGGCGCATCGTGATCGGAAGGTCGCTGGTGGCGGGGCTATCCCTCTCGCCCCGACCAGAATGACCAATCGAAGGCACGGGTCGCGCGATCTCGACGAGGTCTTCAGGCGTGAAGAGGGTGCGAAAGGCCCGCCACAACAGGCGGACCGACCGTTGCCGGCGCACTCGCTCTGTCGTCACCATCGGGGGGCTTGGAGGCGCGCCCGCGGCGACGACTCCAAGACACCCCGGGACCCGCTTTGAGTCGGCGGGGGATCTCTGAGCAGCAAAGGGGCCCCTGTCCCTGGCCACCGCTGGCCAAGTGGGGACAGGGGCCCGGAGACCCTCGTCGGAGGTCGCAATCCCGACGCGGCCGCAGCATGCGCTGGCGCCGACCCGGGACGCATGACCCGTATGTCCTGATGCGGCCGCCACGCGGCGCTGGCCATGATCGCGCCCCGGGCACCGGGGTCGACGACATGATCCACTTCGTGTGACCCGTTCGCGTCACCGGTCTGACGAGCCGGTGCGCGTGCGGCTCGTCACGCGCCTGTCAGGTTCGGATGCCTACCGTAGGCACGGGCTCGGCGAGGGCGATCCGCCTAGCTGCCGCCGAGCCCCCAACCCATTGCGGCCGGAGCCGCGCCAGCTAGCGAGGTGCCAGATGCGGCCGCATGAGCCCGCCTAGGTCTGGCGCGGAGATGACCGACGCCGACGCGGCCTGGACGATCCTGCAGCAGGCCCTGCCGAAGGGCTGGCGGGTGCGCGAACCGACGTTCGACCCCGATGGGCACGTCTGGAGCGTGTGGGCCGTGCCGCCCGCGCCCATCCGTGTGCTGCCCGTGCGCGGCGGCGGGCCGACCGAGGCGGCCGCGATGGTCGATCTCGCCACCAAGCTCCGAGACCGGGTCGGCGGCGCGCACGTCGCGACGTAGTGGGTGTGGGGCGTGTTCACTCGGCCACGCCGGTCCGCACCGCACCACCGCGTTCGGGGCACGAGTCCGCTGTCATCCGTCCCACGGCACCGTCGGCGTGACCGCCGCGGCGTGGGCGTCTAGGCGCGGAACGAGCAACTCGTCGAGGGTGGCCGTCCACGTCGCCTGTTCGTCGGCATCGATGGCGTAGGCGCCGTAGCCGGGATGGGCGGCCACCCACGCGATGCCGCGACGACCCATGGCAAACGCCGCCGTCGCGTATGCATCGGCGTAAGTGAGGCTCGGGCCCACGACGGTGACGCTGGTCCAATCGGCCGCTGGCACACCGGTATGGGGGTCCCAGATGTGGTCGCCGCGCTCATACGCCCCCGACGTGGCCACGGCCAGATCGCGCACCGCAAGCACCGCGGCAAGCCGCGAAACGTCTCGGGGGTGCCGGATGCCGACTCGCCACCCTCGGCCTTTTTCCGGGCTCCCTCGCGCAATCACGTCCCCACCCACGTTGAGGCAATACGTATGCAGACCGGCCTCATCGAGGAGGTGGGCCGCATTCTCGGTCGCCCAGCCTTTGACCAGTCCGGATGGGTCAAGACGACCGTCGGGCCGATGGCGGCGCACGTCGAAGTAGCCGTCGCTCGTTCGACAAAGGTCATCCGCGAGCGCCATCACTTGGCGCAATTCGGCGCTGCACCCGCATTCATCGAACTCACCCCGGATGAGGCGGCTGAGCTCGCTGTCGGGCCGGTACGGGCTAAACCGCGCGTCGGCATCGTGCAACACCCTGACGGCGCTGTTGAGTGTCACGGCAGATGCGGGATCACGAACATCCAGGCTGACGATGGTGCCCATGACGTGGTCGACATAGCGCATGCCCCCCACCGGGACGGCTAGCGGCCCCATGGGTCCTTTCGACGAACCCATGAGCGCAAGGCGGCGGGCGACGGCTTGTCCCATGGGTGCCACGCTAGGCGGTCGCAGGGCCGTCCGTCAAACGCGCCCGACGCGGCATTAAGAAGCCTTCATCGCGCCTTACTACGAGCGCCGGGCGGCTCGTCATGCGATGGACAGGCCAGGGGGTCCAGACTCCGGCGATGGTCGCCGCATCGCGCGCCCGCCCCGTGCCCACGCCTCGGACCATTCGGGCTGTTGACTTGATGGTGCTCGTGGTGGCCAACGGGCTGCTGATCGTGGGTATGTGGGTCCGCCACGGCGGCCTGCAGGAGTTGGCCACCACCGCCGGCGGCTTCACGGCGGAAGGCCAGCTTACGGCCCTGCTCGGTACCTACCTCGTCCTGATCCAGCTCATCTTGATGGCGCGCAGCCCCTGGCTGGAGCAGCGGTTCGGCATGGACGGCCTGGCGAGGGCCCACAAGTGGGTCGGCTTTAGCGTCGTGTGGCTCCTGCTCGGCCACGGCGTACTGACCACGATCGGCTACGCCATGGGCGATCAACAATCGATCCCAGGCGAGGCCTGGACGCTGCTCACGACCTACCCCTACGTCCTCATGGCGACCGCGGGCATGGCCCTGTTCGTCGCGGTCGCGGTCAGCTCGGTGCGCGCCGTCCGTGGTCGCGTGAGCTACGAGACGTGGTACGGCATCCATCTGTACGCGTACCTGGCCGTCGCGCTGGCCTTCGCCCACCAGCTGGCCGTCGGTACCGACTTCTCGAGCGACCCGCTCGCCCGCATCTACTGGATCGCCCTGTACGCTGGCACAGCCCTCCTCATCCTGACGTTCCGCGTCGGCCATCCCATCGCAGTCAACCTTCGCCACCGCCTGCGCGTCGCCCAGGTCGTGCAGGAATCGCCCGACGTGCTGTCGGTGTACGTCATCGGCCGCGAGCTCGAGCGCCTGCCCGTTCGCGCCGGGCAGTACTTCACATGGCGTTTCCTGGCGCGCGACGGCTGGTGGCGGGCCCATCCATACTCGCTGTCGGCCGCTCCAAATGGGCAATATCTGCGGCTCACGGTGAAGGCCCTCGGCGATGGCTCGAGCGCGGTATGGGACCTGACGCCGGGCACGCGCGTCATCGTGGAAGGTCCATATGGCGTGCTGACCGGCGCGCGCCGCACACGACAACGGAGCCTCCTGATCGCCGGCGGCATCGGCATCACGCCGCTGCGGGCGTTGCTCGAGGAGCTGCCCGCGCCGCCAAATGGCCTCACGCTGTTGTACCGGGCCAGCAGCTGGGACGACGTGGTATTCGGCGCGGAGCTCGACGAGCTCATGGCGGCGCGCGGCGCGACCGTCCACTACCTGGTCGGGCGACGCGGCAGCGCGGAGGTGCCGGACGATCCGCTGGGGCCAGCCATGCTCCTTGCCTTGGTGCCCGATGTGCGGCGGCGCGACGTCTTCGTGTGCGGCCCGGGGCCGATGATGGAGGCCGCCATCGCCAGCCTTGCGGCGCTCGGTGTGCCTTCGGCGCAGGTGCACGCGGAGCGGTTCGCGTACTGAGCCGGAGGTTACGAGATGGTCCCTCGCCGCGGCCTCATCGCCCTCAGCTTGACGGCTATCGCCCTCGTGCTCCTGCTCAACTTCAAGACGCCCCAGATGCCCGTCGGCCTAGGCCCCACGGGCGTGGGCGCGGCACCGCCGACGGCTGGCATCTCGTCCACCGTTCCGAGCTCGCTCTATCCGAACATCGGACCGACCACGACGTCCGCCGTGGCGGGCTCCTCGGGACCCCCGTCCGCGTCGCCGACCACCCCGCACTCCCCGGTGGCCGCCTCGGGACAGGCGACGGGCCAGGTTTCCGAAACGCGCTTCGGTCCGGTCCAGGTGCGGATCTCATACGCCAACGGCAAGATCACCGATGTGGTGGCGGTGCAGGTGCCCTCGGACCGCTTCCGCTCGCAGATGATCGCGGCGTACGCGGTGCCCATCCTGCGCACCGAGGCGCTACAGGCGCAGAGCGCCCAGATCGACACGGTGTCGGGCGCCACCTACACAAGCCAGGGCTATGCCATGTCGCTCCAGTCGGCGCTCGATCAGGCTCACCTGTAGGTGCCCGCGTCGTGGGCACACCCTCGTCCGCTCGCCGAGCCGCCCAAGCCGAGGCGTCATGGCGGGCAACCGTTAGCGGCCGAGCACCTCGACTGGGCTGGTTGGGTGTTGCGCGGCGACGGCCGCGACCAGCACGTCGACCGGCGAGCATCGCAGGGCCATCGTGCACCTGGGTGATGCTCTTTGGCCCCCGACGCACCCGCGTCGTGGACCGTCAGACCGGGTGGACCGGCAGACTGCCAGCAACCGATGGGGAGCGACGCCGGGCCAGACGAAGCTCCCGGATGGCGCCTAGCCGTTCAGGCCGCAAGACCGCCCGCAAGAGACGAGGTGGCCGTCGTCGCCGACCACCATGCGCCGCCCCCATCGAGGGGTTGGTGGCACGCCTACCGGCGGTGTGGCGGAAATGCCGCGACACCCGTGCCCACCGCCTACGGGGTGAGGTCGATCACGCCCTTCATACCGGCTTCGTAGTGGCCGGGCTCGTGGCAGGCGAAAGCGTAGGGGCCGACGCCGCCGAAGGTATAGGTGAGGTGATCCACGTGGAGCGGCTCGATCTTGTCGGCCTCGACGACGATCTGGCCATCGGCCTGGTCGAGAGCCACCCGCTCGGCCGGGCCGACCTGGAACTCGTGGGTCAGCGAGGTGCCCACGTTGGGCAGGACGAAGAGGATCGTCTCGCCCGGCGTGACGGACACTTCGCTGGGCACGAACTCAAGGTGGTCGTCCATGCGGATGACGATCATGCGCGGGTGGGATGCCGTGCCGATCCACGGCACGGTCGGGATGACGTTGACGAAGCCGAACATGCCGTTCTCGAAGTGGCCCGGGGCATGGCAGCCATACGCGTACGGACCCGTTCCGGTGAACGTGTAAGTCAGCTCCTTGGTTTTGCCTGGGGTGATGTCGGCGACCTCGGGCGTGGTCGGGTTGTCAGCGAAGACGTCGGCCATCGGGCCGACCTTGAACTCGTGGGTCGCGAGCCCGGCGTTGGTGAGCCGGAAGGTGATCGTCTCGCCCTGCTGGACCGCCACGACCGTGGGATCGAACAGCAGCAGGTCGGTCACCGCGATGTGGATGAGCCGCGGCTTGGCTTTGGTACCGGCCACGAAGCCCGGCTCGCCCGGGTCGGGGGGACCAGGCGGCACCGTGGCACCCGCCGACCCCGTTGGGGACGGCGTCGGGGCCAACGACTGGCTGGCGATCGGCGTCGCGCTCGGGGTGGGGGCCGGCGACGGTGACACGGCCGCGGAGGCGGGCGTTCAGGCGCCGGGGCTCGCGCTCGCGCTCGGCGCGTAGGTCCAGGCTGGAGTGGTCGCGCCTGCACATGCCGCCAGCGTCAGCGCCATGAGCAGCCCGCCGAGCTCGCGGCCGCACGGGGCGATGCGACGAGTCATCTCACCTTTTCGTGACGCTGGACGGGGCGTCAACCGGGCAAGTATCTCCGGCCGGGCGAGCGATCACCCGTTATCCAGGTGCTTGACGATTTGGGTCAGAAACCAGCGCGCTGTTCCCCGGGCGGCGATGCCGAGGAGGAGCGCATCAGCGACCTGCCCAAGCCGACCGCCCGGCGGCGCGTAGTGGCCGTCGACCAGTGCTCGATCGGCACGCAACGACAACGATCCGACGAACACTGGGAACAGCGGGGCCATCGTGGCGGCCTGCCACTCGAGTGGGAGGGTCCAGCCAGCCTCGTCAGGCTGTGGTACGCCCAGACCGATCAGCGCCGCCTTCCGCAGCGTGAACGGGCCCATTCCAGTGAGATGCACCTCAAGGTCGCTGTGGTACCGCCGCAGGTGGCCCTCGGCCTCAGCAACCCGCTCTCCGAGCCACGGCAGGTCGGGGCCGCCCAGGAGGACGGGCACGCGCTCGAGGTCGATCCGCGCCGCCACGGCCACGTGCAGCGACGCGAGGCCGTCGATCTCCGCAGCGTTGTCGACCATCGAGCGCCAGCGAGCCTCGCGATGCGCGACCGGTGCAGGCGCTGCTACGAGCCGCGGTAGTAGCGGCGCCAGATCAAGCGATGCACCGGCACCCAGCGCGGGATATCGCGCAAGATCGGGATGAAGGGCACGAGCGCCAGCAGAGCGGTCAGCCCGATGACGATCATGACGATCACGAGGTCGGCATTGGATGCCGTATTGAAGGGTGGCACCTGGTACCAGATGGAGTAGAGCCACAACCACGTCTGGCCGGGATAGCTGCCCGTCTCGTTCATGACCCCCCACTGGTCGCCACTGAGGTGCTGGTCAGAGGCGAGGGTGGCGAGGTAGTTCCCGTCGCCCAGGAAAAGGAGGGGTAGCGTCAGATCCGTCTGGAAGAAGCGGCCATTCTCGAGGAGGAGTGCATCGAGGCCGCCCGTGCGGGCGACCCCGAGCAGGTTGGTCATGAGGACCGGCACGGGCCCATAGTCGCCGGGCGGGACGACGACCGCGCCGTTCTCGGCGGTGGCGGAGCCGAGGGCCGTCGTGTACGCGTCGAGCCACGCCTGCTGCTGGGTCGGCGTCGCGCCGTTGTAGGTGTTCAAGGCGGCGGTCAGATCGGCATTCCCGGTAGCGGCGAGCGCGAGGGGGTGGAGGACGAAGTCCTGGGCCGTATCGATGGGTGTGCTGACGCCCGCCCATTGCTGCGGCACGATCGGTCCCAGGGCCTGCGCGGCATCGGCGGTCGTGTTGTATGGCGGGCCATATTGCGCGGTGCCGCTCTGGCCCGACAGTTCGGCGGTCGCGGTGGTCACGAAGTCCACCGGGTCGGCCTGCGCCCACGAGGCGATCGTGACGGGCGGGACATCCGGCGCCGAGAACGCGGCGGCCAGGACCACGACGAGGATGGCCACACCGACCAGCGCCACGACCAGTTCCTTGACCAGGTCGAAGGGCACCATACGGACGCCCGCGTAGTAGCGGGCCTGGGCGTCGGCTGGCTCGGTCATCGCCCGGGCTCCGCGCCGGTCGGCGCCTCAGCCTTGGGAGGCCCCATCGGCTTGACGACGCCCTTTATCCGGACGAGCACGACGTGGACCGCCACGAGGGTCGCAACCAGGATCGGGAAGAACATGACATGGAGGCCATACATCTGGCCGAAGTTGAGCACGTTGAAGAACGCGCCAACACCGACGGCGTTCATGGCGTCCTTGGCGTTGATGGCGATCCATTGCGCATCGAAGTTCTGCTGCGCCACATAGCCGGTGAAGGTGGCCACCACCGAGACAGCGAAGATGACCACGCCCACCGCCCACGTCGGTGCCCGCCCGTCGCGCCAGGAGGCGGCGAAGTACTGGCCCCAGAGGTGGAGCACCATGAAGACGAAGAACACCTGGACCGACCAGAAATGCATGGCATTCACGAAGTGGCCGGCGTCCGAGACATGCCACCACTGCGGGCCGAAGAAGACCAGCACCACGCCGGTGGCGATGACCAGCACCAGGGCAGCGATGGCGACTGCGCCGAAGACGTAGACCCACGAGCCGACCCAGTACGGCTGCCGATCGGGCAGCAGGTGGGCGAGCGGGATGTGACGCTCGATGGATCGCCTGATGCTGCGCGTCCAGTTCCCCGACTCGGCCTCGGATGCATGCGGCAGGTCACTCATGGCGCGGCTCCGATGACTCGGGCCCAGCGCCGTGTTGCGGGAACGGCACCAGGAGCGCCGCGACGAAGACGACGATCATGCCGACGATCATCAGCAGGTTGGGGATGGAGAGGAGGATGAATCCCCAGTTCAGATAGGTTGCCGGTGCGTCCATCCGCGACACCTCCCTGGGTGCCCATTGCGCGATCAGGCCCTCCTGGGAGCCGAACTCCGCGCGGGGACCCTTCTAGCCGGCTGGAAGACCCGCCGAATGTGCGAATCTCGGGGCACAACGGCATGGGCTGGTAGGGCCGAATGGACCCCCCGCCTGGGCCATGTGGCCCTTGGCCGATACGTCTCTCCCCGTAATGCCTCCGTAAGGCGCGCGGAGCGATGGTGCCTACCTTGATCGTCGGGCAGTCGGCCGACGATCAAGCCTCGGAGGTGCCGTCATGATGCTCGGCTGGGACTACACGAATGCCGATAGCTGGCTTGTACTGGCCGCGGTCGCGATCATCGCCGTGGCTGTGCTTGCCTCGATCTGGCTGGTCGTGCGTCGCCCCTGACGTCCCGGCGCCTGGAACGTCACGCCCTGCCGGATCGTCGTCGGTCGCCGTCGTGGCCTGCCGCGTACGATGAGGGGGGCCACCACCGAACCACGAAGCCGCCCGCCTGATGACGCTCATCATCCGCCCACGATCCGTCCGGCGTCGAGTCGCCGCCCTGCTGGCACCGCCCACGAGCCCGCACGAGACGCGTGGCGCGTCGGTCGTGCGGCCGGTCGTCTTCGGGGCCACTGACGGCCTGGTCTGCAATCTCTCGCTGATCATGGGTGTCGCGGCGGCGGCTCGAGAGGACCCGCATTCGATCGTCATCGCTGGAGTCGCGGGGCTGCTTGCGGGCGGGTTCTCGATGGCGGTCGGCGAGTACATCTCGGTCAAAGGCCAGCGCGAAGTGCTGGATTACCAGATCGCGCTCCAGCGCCACCAGCTCCGCCATACCCCGGAGCAGGAACGCGCCATCCTGCAGGACATCTACGGTGCCAAGGGCCTGTCCGAGCCGGAGGCCGCGCTCATCGTCGATCGGATCATGGCCGACCCTGAGCAGGCGATCGATACGTTCGTCCGCGAGGAGATCGGGTTGTCGGCCGAAACGATGGGCTCTCCGGTCGCGGCCGGGACCGGTTCATTGCTCGCCTTTTCAATGGGGGCACTCGTGCCACTCGTGCCGTTCCTCCTCGTGCCCGGACCACTCGCGTTCCCGATCGCGATCGGACTGTCGATGCTTGCCTTGTTCGGCATCGGCATCAGCGTCAGCCGCCTCACCCACCGACCGGCGATCTGGACTGGCTTACGACAGGCGTTCCTCGGCGGGCTCGCGGCAGCGGTGACATTCGGTGTCGGCGCGCTGCTCGGGGCCGCCGTTCACTGAGGTAGCCTCAAAGTGCGGGCCGCCCCAGGTGGTGGTCCTGACGGGTCAGCCCTGCTGGTGCGGCACGGGCATGGATCAGCCGACGGCCGCCGTCGGTGATCGACTGGTTCTCGATGGAGTCGCTCGGCGGCGGAGTGGCCGCTGAAGGCCGCACGACCACGAGGTGCTGCGCCCCCAAGGCGCGGATGAGCGGCACGCCGCGGTCCGCGAAACGCTGCAGCCCCGCGTCGAGCCGCAGACCATGTCGCCGGGTCAAGATCGTTCGACGCTCAGAAGGTCAGCGGGCCGACAGCGACCGCCAATTCGTGACCGCATCCGGCATCGTCACCCTGCTGACAGGTGCAGTGATGCACCGTAGCCGACCTGCAGCGCCCTCGGACGTGCCATTCGGCCACTGATCCCACCCCCCCCAAAGAGGGTCGGCCGCCTTGTCACGGGTGGCGCTCGCGGATGAGGATCGCGCTGGAGCGGCCGCAACGCGTGTCCCGGCCGGCTGCCGTCATCGAGGATGCACCCACGTCTCCGGCCGCCTGGGAGACACTTGTTGCCACTCGAGACCTCGGGTCATACCTTCACACGACCGGGTGGGCAACGGTCGTCAGGGCGCCGAAGCCGTGAACAAGGGGCAACGCCGCGCGCGCCGTTCGCGAACGCCGGTTCAGCCCGTCGCGGCTTCGCCGGAGGTCATCGCGCCCGCCGATCGTCGCCTCGGGCTCGCGATGCTGCCGCTGCGGCTGTTCCTGGGCGGCACCTTCGTTTATGCCGGCCTGGACAAGCTTTGGTTCGACCCGTCGTTCCTGGCATCGAGCGCACCCACCTCGCTGGCCGCGCAGCTGGCAGGTTTCGCCCACACGTCGCCACTCGCGCCGCTCATCGTGGTGCTGGGCGAACCACTGGCCGTGCCCCTGGGCGTGCTCATCGCCCTCGCCGAGATCGCCATCGGGCTCGGTGCCCTGACCGGCCTGCTGGCGCGCCTGTGCGCTTGGGGCGGCGTGGCCATGGCCACGCTCCTGTGGCTCACCGCCTCATGGGCGGTGCATCCCTACTACCTCGGCCCGGACCTGCCGTACCTGGCGGGATGGCTGACCCTCGCGCTGGTCGGCGACGGCGGGATCTTCTCCCTGGCCGGCGTTGTGAGGCGGTGGGGCATCGCGCGGGGGTGGCTCGACGGGCCAGGCAGACCGATGCTGCCGCCAGCCTGGGCGGCCGAGGCCCAGGCGGCCGATCTGGAGCGCCGGCGCTTCCTGGAAGGGGCGCTGCTCGCCGCACTGGCGGTGAG
>JBIOID010000018.1:0-16002 GCA_044449585.1 Candidatus Limnocylindrales bacterium | reverse complement strand
CTGGCTAGACTAGTCCGCGGCGCACGGATCCGCCGTGCGGCCACATGACCGTCGTCTGACGGTCGAAGGAGTCCCGACACGTGATCAACAACGACCCTCGCCGACCAGACCCGACGCGGGCCTCTCCGTCGACCGGTCCCGTCAACCAGACCGGTTGGGCCAAGCCCAACACGCTCTCCACCATGGGCCAGCCTGCGGCGGCCACCGTCGCCACCGGTGAGGGGTTCCTCACCATGAGCTTCGTGTGGATGACGCTGGGCCTGCTGCTCAGCGCCGGCACGGCCGCCGTCGTCCTCAGCTCGGCCAACATCCTCACCACCGTCACCGACTGGTATCTCGGCCTGATCATGGTCGAGTTCGCCTTCGTGATCGCCGTCAGCGCAGCCATCAACAAGGTCGGTGCCCTGCCCGGGCTGGCGCTGTTCTTCGCCTTCGCCATCCTCAACGGCGCGACGCTGTCGATCCTCGCCCTGGTCTACACCAGCGCGTCGATCACGGCCGCCTTCGTGGGGGCCTCCGCCGTCTTCGGGGCGGCCGCCGTCTACGGCGTCGTGACCCGACGCGACCTGACCAGCCTGGGCGGCATCCTGTTCGTCGGCCTCATCGGCCTGGTGGTGATGTCGCTGGCCAACATCTGGATCGGCGGCAGCGCCTTCAGCTTCGTCATCGGCGCGCTCGGCATCGTCATCTTCACCGGCCTGACGGCCTATGACGTGCAGCGCCTGCGCAACGGCAACCTGGCCTGGATCGCCACCCGCGAGGCCGCCTCGGTCATCGGTGCGCTGCGCCTGTACCTGGACTTCGTCAACCTGTTCATCAGCTTCCTGCGCGTGAGCGGCGGCCGCCGCTAGCGGCCGTCAGGCGCCGACGCGGCGAACGCAACGTGGAACGCGTCGGCGTTGCCGGCCTGGGCACGATGGGCGCCGCGATGGCCGCCAACCTGGCCCGGGCCGGTTTCCCGCTGACGGTCTGGAACCGCACGGCCGCACGCGCCGAACCGTTGCGTGCGCAGGGCGCGGCGGTGGCCGGTTCGGCTCGCGAGTTGGCGGCCGCCGTCGATGTGGTGGTGTGCTGCCTCTCCGACACACCCGACGTGGCAGCCGTCCTGTTCGGCCCGGACGGGGTGGCCGCCGGCGCCCGATCCGGCAGCCTGGTCATCGACTGCTCGACCATCAGCCCATCAGCCACGCGCGAGTTCGGGGAGCGGCTCGCCGCCCGCGGCGTGACCCTGGTGGACGCACCGGTGTCGGGCGGCTCGGAAGGCGCGCAGCAGGCGACCCTGACGATCATGGTCGGCGGCGACCCCGATGCCGTGACGCGCGCCCGGCCGATCCTGGCGGCGATGGGGCGGACGATCACGCACATGGGCCCACTGGGCGACGGCCAGGCGACCAAGGCGGTCAACCAGGTCATCATCTCGGGCACCTACATGGGCGTCGCCGAAGGTTTGGTCCTGGCCATGCAGGCCGGCCTCGATGTCGAGAAGGTAGTCACGGCCCTGAGCGGTGGTGCGGCCCAGTCGTGGGTGCTCGCCAACCGCAGCGGTCGCATGATCGCCAACGACTATCCGCTCGGTTTCAAGGTGGCCCTCCACCGCAAGGACCTCGCCATCGCCCTCGATCTGGCCCGTGAGGTCGGCGCATCATTGCCGGTCGCCGGGTTGACGGCGGAGATCGAGAACGGCCTGACGCGGCGCGGCCCCGGCGACGACGACATGTCGGCCGTGGCGCGCGCCATCCGGGGCTGGTCGGGCCTGCCCGACTGACGCTACAGGTTGCCCACCATGTCCTGGGCGAGCTGCTGCTCGATGCCTTGGACGTTCGCCGGGGTCACGTTCTTGCCCGCGGCGGTGACGGACCAGCCTCGTCCGCTGCCTTTGTAGAACGTCAAATTGGACACCAGCCCCGTCGCGACGATGAAACATGCCTTGTCGCCGATGCCGCTGAGCTGTGTGACGGTGATGCCCAGCGCAGACGACGAGCCTTCGTCGCACAGGCCCGTATCCTCGTTGTTCGAGGCGATGACCTGCGTGGTCGGCAGCTGGTTCTCGTCGTGGCTCCAGTCGCACGAGTGGGTATCGCCGCCCGAGTCGCCGGCGCCGAACGTGAGGCCGATAGCCGAACTGATCTGGCTTGCCGTGAGCAGGGAGCACGGGTCGGAGGCCGACCCGCCGCCACCTCCACTCGCCTGGCTGGCGGTGGGGCCTGGCGGCGAGGTCGCGCCGCCTCCGCCGCCACCGGAGTCGGTCGTGGGCGCCGCGCCCGACGAACCGCACGCCACGAGGAATCCCGCGAGGGCCACTGCCAGGCCCACTCGCCCGAAACGTCCCGCCATCGTGTCACCTCCCACGGACGAACGATACGTCCGCCGAAATGGCCCGACAAGTGATCGGATACTGCTTCGCTGAGAGCCCCCGGCGTCAAGGGCTCGGGGCCGTGGTGCCCCGGGGGGCAAGGTTTCCGTCCCAGGCACGCAACGAACCGGGACATGGGCCAACCGAGTCCCCAGCTCGATCCTTGCCTGGTGCGCAGGGGATCGGCGGGTTTGACGCATTCGCGTCGCCAGATCGGGCGAATCCGGCCGGTCGGGCGCCTCCGCGCGGCGTTTGGTGCTCGTTGCGTACCTTCCCGGTAAGGATCGGCTGACCTGGGAGGCAAACCGATGGCTCAGATCGCATCGGTCACGGAGTGACCAGAATCGGGTGGAACGAGGGCTCGCAGGCCCCCATGAACCGCCCCGCGGGTGTATCGGTCACGGCCCGTGACCAGTGGCCACGCTAGGCAGGCGCGAACGACCCCGCTGACGGCTTCGGGATCAAAACGGTAACGGTGAGTAACATGCGGTCGCGGAGATGGCGGGCGGCGAGCTCGGTGCGCGCGGCGATGTCCAACCCGAGACGGGTCGCCGGGCGACGCCTCCTCCGCGCCGCCCGGCGGTTTCCGCCCGCGCGGAGTTTCCGCGTCAGGGGATGCTGTAGACCACGTCGAGCGTGACCGTGACGTCGGTCGTGCCGACCTGGACGGGTGTCGGTGCGAGCGCCTTGTCGGAGGCGACCCCGGCCGCGCTGTAGTAGACGGGCGGCTGGGTGGCCGATTCCTCGGTGATGCTGATCGGCCCGCCGAGGGTCACACCGGCCGCGGTGGCCAGTGTCTGGGCCCGGGCATGCGCGTCAGCGACGGCCATCCCGCGCGCCTGGTTCGTGGCGGTGGTGGGATCAGCGAGCGAGAAGGAGATGCCGCCCACGGATGTGGCGCCGGCCGCGACCCCGGCATCGATGATCGGGCCGACCTTGGCCAGGTCGTGGACCTTGACGGAGAGCGACTGGCTGGCCTGATAGCCCGTCACGCGGGGCGAGCCGCTCGGGAGCTGATCGCCGTAGGTCGGGCTGAGCGAGATGCCCTGGGTCGTAAGATCGACGTCGGCCACGCCCTGGCCCTTGACCGCGGCGATGACGGCGGCCATCGCCTTGCTGGCATTCGACTGGGCCTGGGCCGCCGATGAGGCCTGCGCGTCGACGCCCAGCGAGAGCGCGGCCTGGTCGGGCTTCAGGCTGATGGTCGCGGTGCCCTGGACGGTGATGCCGTGTGTCGGGTCGCCCGACGCCGCGGCCACGATGGCCGGCGAGCGGAGGCCGCCCACGAGCGCCGGGATCCCGCTCAGGATCGCGAAGCTGGCGACCAGTGCCACGACCATCGTGCGCAGGAGAAGGGAGCGCGTGTGGCTGGACATCGAGGATGACCTCCGATCGGTGCCGTTGGTTGCTGGCGCTTAGACGCCGGCATGGCCCGAACGGTTGCGTCGCCGGTCAGATGGCGACCGAGCGCTCCCTCAGGCGATCTGGAAGGTGATGCTCACGGCCACCTCGAGGATCGTCTCGCCGACCGCGACCGGCGTCGCCGCCGCGCTCATCGTGCGCATGGCGGCCAAGGGCGCCACCGGTTCGTGCAGCGAGGCCGACTCGTCGATGCGGGTGACCGGTCCCAGGCCGACGCCCGCCGCGCGGGCCAGCACCTGGCCGTGGCGGATGGCGTCGTGCACGGCCAGCTCGCGCGCCTGGTCCGTCGCATGCGACGAGTCCCCGACCGACAGGCGGACGCCTCCGATGTCGGTCGCCCCGGCCGCGATGGCCGCGTCGAGCACGGCGCCCAGCCGGTCGAGCGGGCGCACCGTGACGTGGAGCGCGTGACGGGCCCGGTAGCCGGTCAGACGGGTCGGCTTGCCATCGGCGGGGTAGGCGTACTCGGCGTCAAGGGTCATGGCCGCCGAGACGCGATCGCGTGACGCGACCCCGGCCGCCTCGAGGGCCTCGAGCACCTTGGTCAGGGCCCTGGCCACCGCTTCCTGGGCCCCCGCGGCCGTCTTGGCGGTGGCCGCCACGGCAGCCTCGACGGTCGCCTGGTCAGGCACGACGGCGACCCGACCGACCCCGCGAACCGAGATGCCGCCCGGTGCCTGCCCGCCAACGTCATCGGTCATCGATCCATCATGCCACGCCGATCGGCCGGTACGATGCCCGCATGCTGCATCCCACGTTCCCTATCGAGACCGGGCGCCTGGTGCTGCGGCCGTATGTCGATGGCGACGCCGAGGCCCTGTACGGCATCCAGCGCCGGCCCGATGTCACCCGCTACCTTTACTGGCAGCCGCGCTCCAAGGCCGATGTGCGCCGCATGATCGAGCGGCGCAAAACGTTGACCCAGCTCGAGCGCGAGGGCGACGGCCTGCTGCTGGCCGCCGTCCTGCGCACCTCCGGCGCCCTGATCGGCGATGTCAGCCTCACCTGGTCGAGCGAGGAGCACCGCCAGGGCGAGGTCGGCTATGTGCTGCACCCCGACTACCAGGGTCATGGCTACGCGACGGAGATGACCGAGCTGATGCTCCGCCTGGGGTTCGCGGGGTTGGAGCTGCACCGCATCATCGGTCGCTGCGACGCCCGCAATCGAGCCTCCGCACGCGTCATGGAGCGGCTGGGGATGCGCCGCGAAGCGCACCTGGTGGAGAACGAATTCGTCAAGGGCGAGTGGACCAGCGAGTACGTGTACGCCATCCTGGCCGTCGAGTGGGCCGCCCGCGGGGCAGCCAGGGCGTGACCGAGCCAGCCGCGGTCAGGCAGGCTCGGGGGAGGGCCCGACACCGGTCATGGCCCGAGCTCGGTGCCCTCGAACCCGACCGGTGCTCGGTGCATGGTCGGTGTGAGCACAAGAGGCTCGCCTAAGGCGACGGCGACGAGGCCCGCGACTCGATCCGCACACCCGGGTCGGCTCGGAACGTCCATCCCGTGCGCTTCGAGCGGAGGGCGAGGTGGACTCGCGCGCATCGGCCGGCTGGTGGGTGCGCGATCGGCGCCGGCGCGCCCCGGCGTGCCCTTAGCCACGTCCCATGCCCTCCCAGCGCTCATGCAGCGAGCATCTGTTGACGAAGCGTCCGACCGCGCCCTCGAGGGCATCCCCGCCCGCGGCCGCCGGCTCAGCGCACGTACATCAGCGAACCAGGCGTGGTGAGCAGCTCGCCCGTCTCCAGCCATGTCTTGAGGCCCGAAAGGATCATCGGCCACCCGCCGTACAGCTGCTCGTTGGCGCCCTCGCGCAGCCCGTCGTGGGTGACCGTCAGGCGGCACGAGTCGCCGACCGGCTCGATCTCCCAGGTGACCCGCGACGTGCCCTCGCTCATGACATCCTCGCCCCACAGGGCGTTGAAGCTCTGGACCAGCCGGCGCGGTGGGTCGACCTCCAGGTTGTCGCCCTCGGCGAGCCCGGCGGGGGCCGATGGGTTACCCAGTTCGTAGCGCGATCCGGGCGACCAATCGGAGGTCACTCGAGCACCGAACTGGTACTTGCTGCGGATCTCCGGATCGGTGATGGCGTGCCACAGGCGCTCCGGCGTCGTCTTGATGTAGATCTCGAACACCTTCTCCATGGGAGCCTCCAACGTGCGCTTGATGTCCGTGAGCGCAGCCGCCCACGGCTCGCCGTATTTGCTCACCCAGCGGTCGTGGACGAGCCGGATGGGAACCGGATTCAGGAAGTGCAGCTTCTCCCGGCCGCGTCGCCTGGTGACCACCAGGCCCGCCTCCTCGAGCTGCTTGAGGTGTTGCATCACGCCGAAGCGGGTCATCCGGTAGCGGCCCGCGAGCGCGCGCAACGTCTGGCCGTCCTCGCGGAACAGCTCGTCGAGCAAGGCGCGACGGGTCGGGTCGGCGAGGGCCTTGAAGACGGCGTCCATGCGCCGCATGATATGTGAGTCTTTACTCACCTGTCAAGGACCGGAAGGACCGCCGCGTGCAGCTCGGGCTTGCCAGAATGTCCTGTCAATGGAGCTGCCCGTCTTCATCGTCGCCACGGTCGTCAGCCTCGGGGCCAGCGTCATGGTGGTCTCGCGCCTGGAGCGACTGTGTGAGACCGCGGGCGTGGCGGAGGCACTGCTCGGACTGCTCGTGGCACTGGCGGCCGACGGCCCCGAGATCACCGCCGCCCTGACCGCGGCCGCGACCGGCCAGCACACCGTCGGGGTCGGCGTCGTCCTGGGCTCGAACATCCTCAACCTGGCCGCGCTGCTGGGCCTGAGCGCCGTCGTCTCGGGACGGCTGATCCTGCCGCGCCTGACGGTGACGCTCGAGGGTGGGCTCGCCATCGTCATCGGCCTGATCGCCGTGACCACGGTGACCGCCTGGATCGGCCCTTGGGCGGGACTCGTCGTGGCCCTTTGCGCCTTCCTGCCGTACGTAGCCTTCTGTGCTCTGCGGCCGGCCGACCGCGCTCGACTGCCGCTGCCCCGACCGCTGCTGGCCCGACTCCGGCGGGCCATCGAACAGGAAGAGGTGGTGGCACGACCGGTGCCCCTGGGCGATCGGTGGGACCTGGTGCTGGCCGTCGCCGCCGCCGTGGTCGTGATCGGCGCCAGTGTCGTCATGGAGCAGGCGGCGACCGCGCTCGGGACGCAGGCGGGCGTGTCGGAGATCGTCATCGGGGCCCTGGTCCTGGCCGCCGTCACCAGCCTGCCCAACGCCGTCGGGGCGATCTACCTCGCGACCCGTGGTCGTGGCGTGGCCACCATGAGCGAGGCGTTCCACAGCAACACGTTCAACATCCTGATCGGCTTGCTCCTGCCGGCCGCGATCCTGGGCCTCGGCCCGATGACGCATGAGGTGCCGGTGCTCGCCGGTGCCTACCTCGCGCTCACGGTGGCGAGCGTCATCCTGGCCTGGGCAGGGCGTGGCCTGGGCCGCGTGTCCGGCTCACTCATCATCGCCGGCTACCTCGCGTACGTCTGCTACCTGCTGGCCACCGCCGCCTGAGCGTCCTGGTCGAGGGATCCGCCCTACTGCAACCGGTCGCAGTTGCAGTGCTCGACCGGATATGCTTGGGCCGATGGTCAAGAGGTCAACGCCGGTGACCGCACCGCCGTCGATGGAGTCGATCCGCGACGCGCTACGCTCGCGCGGCATGCGGTGGACCCCGCAGCGCCGCCTGCTCCTCGATGTGCTCGATCACACCGATGGCCACATCACCGGCGGTGAGCTCGTCGCCCGCTGTCTCGACATCGATGCGGCCACGACGCCTTCGACCGTGTATCGCACCCTGCGCGTGCTCGAGGAGCTGGGCGTCGTGCGCCATGCGCACGGGCCCGACGGCGGCGAGGAGTATCACGTCCGGCCGGCCTCCGACCACGGGCACCTCTACTGCCGCGACTGCGGCGCCAGCTGGGAGATCAAGCCGGCGGAGGCGTCGGCGACGATCGAGTCGTTCCGGCGTGGACGTGGCTTCGAGGTGGATCTCTCGCACCTGACCGTCGTCGGCGTGTGCGCCGATTGCCGTGCCCGTCAGGCGCCACCCACGCGCGCGGCCGCCGGTTCTTCGACGGCGATGTCGTCGTAACCCTTGACCCGATAGATCACGGTCGAGCCGATCCAGCTCACCACGAAGATGGCCACGATCATCACGCCGAGCACCCCGAAATCGACGTTGTCGACGAAGTCCCAGATGCCCCCTTCCAGGCCAAGCTCGCTGCCGATGATGCTGAGCACCTCGATGCCGCCGACGAAGAAGGCGACCACGACTGAGATGAAGGTGATGGTCATGTTGTAGTAGAGCTTGCGGATGGGCCGCAGGAAGGCCCAGCCGTAGGCGCCCAGCATGAACACCGAGTCGGTCGTATCCATGGTCATCATGCCGGCCGCAAACAGGGCGGGCAGGACCAGGATGGCGACGATCGGGACGTGCTGACCACCAGCGGTGGCCGCCAGGCCCAACAGGCCGATCTCGCTCGCCGTGTCGAAGCCCAGGCCGAAGAGGACGCCCACCAGGTACATATGCCAGCTCTTGCGCACGAGACGCAGCATCGGGCGGAAGATGCGCGCCAGGAGGCCCCGGTTCTGCAGGAACTGGTCGAGGCTCTGGTCGCTGTAGGCACCACCGGCCGAGACCCGGCGGAACATGCGGTACACCTCGACGAGCACCAGCAGGTTGATCAGGCCGATGGCCAGCAGGAAGATGGCCGACACCGCCGTGCCGATGAGCCCGCCGACGGCCTGGAGCGTCGGGATGTTGGCCACCACGGCGGCCGAGACGGCCAGCACCACCGACAGCAGGACGACGATCGTCGAGTGGCCGAGCGAGAAGAAGAAGCCCACGCCCGCCGGGCGCTCGCCATCCTGCATGAGCTTGCGGGTGGTGTTGTCGATGGCCGCGATGTGATCGGCGTCGAAGGCATGACGGAGGCCGAAGGTGTACGCCAGGAGGCCGGCCGGCACGAGCTGGGGGTACGAGGACCCGAGCGCGATCAGGACCGCGAAGCTGACCAGGTTGAAACCGACCAGGAAGCCGTAGAGAGCCAGCACGCGGTTGCGCAGCGGGCTGGAGGTGGCGGCCATCCGAACGGCACTCGCGAACATGGCGGGCTGCTGTCTCCTGGACCGGGAGCGGGCGCTGTGAAGCACAGAGGATACGGTCTTCCTACAACCTCTTGCAATAGTGAGCGGTTGTAGGAAGGCCTCTCTTGCCGGGCCATACGTTCGCGCGCCCCTTACGGATGTACCACCAGCCCGAGGTCACGACGCGCCGGGGCCCGCCCGCGCGGCCAGCGCTGCCACGAAGCGCGCCTCGGTGGGGGTGCTGCCCAGGTCGAAGAACGCGCCCGCGCGCGCGGCCGGCGGCGCTTCCAGGTTCGTGCGGGCCAGGATGGAAAAGGCGTTTGGCGCGAAGGTCGCCTCAGGCGGCCCGTCGAGGACGACGGCACCGGCCTGCATGACCACCACGCGATCGAATGCCTCAGCCACGAAGCGCAGGTCATGCGACACCGCGATGACCGTTCGGCCGCCGCGTGCCAGACCCTCCACGATCGCTTCGACGCGGTCGGTCCCCTGCGCGTCCTGCCCCGTCGTGGGCTCGTCGAGCACCACGATCGGGGTCTGCATCGCCAGCACGGACGCCAGGGCCACGAGCTTGCGGCGCGAGCTGCCGAGCAGGAACGGGTTGGTGTCCGCGACGTCGGCCAGCCCGACGGCCTGCAGCGCCTCGTCGACGGCTGCGTCGAGCCGCGCTCCCTGGAGGCCCAGGTTGCGCGGGCCGAACTCGACCTCCGCCCTGATGCGTTCCTCGAACAGCTGCAGGTCGGGGTTCTGGAACAGCAGGCCGACCTGCCCCGCGAGCTCGGCCGTCGTCCGCCCGGCGATGTCCCGGCCGCCGAGCAGGAGGCGACCTTCGGTCGGTCGCAGCAGGCCGTTCAGGTGCCGGACCAGGGTCGACTTGCCGCTGCCGTTCTGGCCCACGAGCGCCACCCGTTCGCCCTCCGCCACGGCCAGGTCGACCTTGCGCAGCGCGAGGTGGCCGTCAGGGTAGCGGAAGCTGATGCCTTCAAGCGTCAGGATCGCGCTCACGGATGGGGCCATCCACCGAGCGCCTGGCGCAACGCGACCGGCTCGACGAAGGTGCCGGCTCGGGTGGCCGCGCGCGCCAGCCGGTAGCGCGCCGGAGGCTGCACGCCGAGGGCCTCGATACGCGGATCGGCCAGCACGTCGTCGGCCGACCCGTCCAGGACGATCGTGCCGCCATCGACCACCACGACGCGGTCGCACAGGCCATCGAGGAGATCGGTGCGATGCTCGGCGATGAGCAGGGCCGTGCCTCCATGGGCCAGCCGGTGCAGGGCTTCGGCGACGAGGCGCGCGCCGAGCGGGTCCAGCTCGGAGGTGGGCTCGTCAAGGATGAGATGGCTCGGCTGCATCGCGAGCAGGCTGGCGATGACGACCAGCTGCGACTCGCCGCCGGAGAGGTCGCCCGGACGCTGGAACGCAAGTCGCTCGATGCCCACCGCGGCCAGGGCCGCCTCGACGCGCTGCACGGTCTCGCCGGCGGGTAGCCCGATGTTCATCGGGCCCAGGGCGATCTCCTCGAAGACGGTCGCGGTCACCCCCGAGAGTTGCGTGACCGGGTTGGCGAGGGCGATGCCGACCCGTTGCGCCAGCTCGAACGGTGGCTGATGGGCCATCGGTTGGTCGTCGATCTCGAGCGCGCCGTCGAGCACGCCGCCGACCACCGCCGGGGCCATCCCGGAGGCCACCAGACAGAGCGTGGACTTGCCCGCCTCGTTGGCCCCCACCAGCCCCACCACGGCACCGTGGGGCACCTGGAGGTCGATGTCGTGCAACGCGGGGCGCGTCGCGGCGGGATAGTGGTAGGCCGCGCAACGGAGCCGCAGCATCAGCGCACCACGCCCACCAGGTGGGCCGTCACGGCGAGGACGACCGCCGCGACGAGTGCCAACCGCAGGACCCGCTCCCGGGCGGGGTCGGCGGGCGCCCACAGCAGGTCGCGGCGACCCGGTCGACCGATGGCCCTGGCTTCCAGCGCCAGGCTGCGGTCGGTCAGCCGGCCGAGCGTCGACACGAGCGCCGGCAGCCAGATGGGCGCGGCGGCGCGCACGCGCTGCAGCGGTCCTCGACCGAGCTGCAGGCCGCGCGCCTGCTGGGCCGCGGAGATGGTGCGGAAGCGCTCGGCGATACCCGGTCCCGCGCCGAGGAGGGCGATGATGCCGAAGGCGTAGCGATGGTCGAGGCCGCGACGCTCCAGGTCGAGCCCGAGCGTGGGGAGGTCTGCCGTCAGCCAGAAGAGGCCCAGGCTCATGACGATCACGGCCCCCCGCAGGCCGCCGTCGAGGGCCACCTCCAGCGCCGCGGGCAACGTGTGCCCCTCGGCGAGGGCGAACGCGGCGGCACCGAGCGCGATCGGCACCGCAGCCGTCACGCCTGGCCGCCAGAGGCGCCGGATCGTGCGCGCCAGGGTCGCGAGCAGCGCCACGCACGTGAGCGTGAGGGCGACACCGATGACCGTAGGGGCCAGGATCGCGGCGGCCACGCCGCATAGCCCGATGACCACGCGGGTGAACGGGTTGAGCGCGTGATAGGGCGTCGGCGCCGAGCGCGCGTGCTGCAGCCGCGCGCGCCAGGCCGGCCATCCCGCGGTCTCCCCAGGCTGGGCCGACATGGCGCTGCGCACCTCTCCCTCGACCGGCCGCTGCTCGAGCCGGGGACCGATGGTATTGCAGGACGGCGCGATCAGGGCCGGCTCGGCCGGTGGCCCTGCCGTGACCAAGAATCAGTCACCACGGTCGTGGCGACTGCTCGATAATCGACCTCGCCCGCACGAAAGGTCGCCCCTGATGTCGCTCCTGCAGCAACTCCTGGTCGCGATCGCCGCGATGATCGTCCTCATCGCGCTCCGCCTGGTGCGCGCGCGCGCCGGGCGGACGCCATTCCCCCAGGGCCGCGGCCGGCTCCTGCTCATCATCGCGTTCCTGATCGTGCCGCCCGTCGCGGCCGGATGGCTGACCGATCCGGCGGTGCGGGCCACCCCGCTGCTGGCCATCGCATCCCTCCCGGTCTACATCGCGCTGTTCGCGCTCCTGACCATCCTGATGGCGGTCGTCGTGCGCCTCGACCAGGCCGTGCGGCCCGGCCGCTCCCATCGACTGCTGCGCATCGCATTGCTGGGGCGCGACGACGATCCGGCGTATACGAACTTCGACCCGCCGTTGAAGGGCGAGCTGGCCCGGGCCGTGGCCCTGGTCGAACGGAGCAATGCCGCCTTCCCGCGCGGCAGCTCCTTCCCGGACGAGGTCGACCAGCCCGGCTTCCGCACGGCCTGGGACGCGCTCGATGCCGATGCGACGGCGCTCGAGATGCGCCTGGCCAGCGAGCGCCGCCTCGGCCACCCCGTGCCCTCCGAAGCCGTCGCCATGGCTGCCGACGCGCGGGGCCGCCTTGAGACCCTCCGTCAATTCGCGAGCGACCACGGTCAGGCGTGGGCGGCCCAGTGACGGGGCTCCGTGGCACCGCCAGCCGGCCGGGTCAGACGGCGGACGTGTCTCGTGTGTGCGCCGGCTCGTGCTCGGGTGGCGCGGGCCTGCGCTGACCGACCGCTTCGAGCTGGTCGAGAAAGGCGCGAGCGCGGAGGTGCGTCAGGATCTGGCGGCCTGACTCGACCGCCGCGGCGACCTCGGGTGTGGTCGGGTCCAGGACGGTCGCCATCTCAAGCGCGAGGTTGGCTTCATCGAATACGAGGCCAAGGTCACGGAACGCTCGGAGCGCCTCACCGTACAGGTGGACCGCTTCCGAGGAGCGGCCCTCGAGCGCGGCTAGACCGGCCCGGATGGCGACCCGCCCGGCCTCGACGTAGGGCGTGTGCATGCCCAGTCCGTCGAGGGCGGCCAGGTCCGCCCGGGCTCCGACGGGATCACCGAGGCGGATCGAGAGCCTCCCTGATGTCGCCAGCCACGATCGCGCCGATGAGGGAAAGGCGTGAGCGCCGGCCCGCCAGAGGGCAACCGCGTCGCCAAGACGCCCTTCGGCGAACGCGAATGAAGCCGGACCGTCCACCGTCACCCAGGTGATCTGCGGATCCGTGATCCCGGCGGCCAACCGGGCGATCTCGTCGACCGCGCCGGGGGTCGCTTCGCCGCGGGCCGCCGCGAGCTGGGCAAGACTGTAGAACGGCAGCAGGCGGTCGGCGGGTTCTGGGTCCTCGGCGATGGCGGTCTGCCACAAGGCGACTGCCTCGTCCCATGCGCCGACGGCGTACGCACCCCATCCGCATGTGACCAGGAATGTGAATACGCCGTGTCGATCACCGATCCGCCGGGCGAGGGCAAGGCCCTCCAAGGCGGCCTCGCGAGCCGCCTTCGGGTCGAAGTCGGCCAGGTCGCCCAGACGATTGTTCAGACCGCGCAGGATCGTCGCCGTCAGCCCGCTTGCCGACGCGAGTCGCTCGCCGGTCTCGATCACGCCCATCCCCTCCCGGATCCGGCCTACCGAGGACAGCGCCGAGCCTTTGGTCACGAGCGCATCGGCGAGGATCACGGTCAGGTCAGCGCGCTCTGCGGCTTCAAGGACCCGGTCGACGATCTCCAGCGCGCGGCGGTGGTCGTCCTGCAGGAAGCAGGCACGGGCGAACTGGGCCTCGAGGCCCACGAAGGCAGGATCCGGGGCGAGGTCGGCGAATTCCGCTGCCGCCGCTTCGAGCATGACAAGCGCCCGTCCTGACTGGCGACCGTCGAGCAATGACCGGCCCAAGCTGGTCGTGGTCTTCGCCGTGGCGACGCGATCGCCGACCTCGGCCCGATGGACGAGCGCCCGATCGAGGAACGCCTCCGCCGCCGCATGGTGCCCGGCCGCCGTTGCCGAGATCCCCGCGAGCGCGAGGAGGTCCGCTCGCTCGGCCGGTTCGGTCGCGACCGTGAGCGCCTGCTCCAGGAACGTCACCGCCTGGTCGTGGGAGCCGAGCGCGGCCGCTCTCGCGGCGGCCGCCCGCAGCGCGATCCGGGCCTGCCCGGCGAGCGCATCGGCCTCGGGCCCGTCCGCGGCATTCGCGTGCGCCGCGAGGTAGTGGCCGGCCAGGGCCCCGGCCAGTTCGTCCGACCCGAGCGCCTCGAAGAAGCGCGCCGCGGCGAGATGGCGGCTCTTCCGGTCACGTTTCGCCAGGGTCCCGTAGGCGACCTCGCGGATCAGCGCCTGCACGAAGGCGAACTGGCCCCGCTCGGGGCTCCGGGGGTCGACGTCGAGGACGAGCAGCTCGCGCTTGACGAGCCCGAGCAGCCGTGGCTCGAGCTCGGCCTCCGCGATCGACGAGATGGCCGACAGGGCCGTGACCGTGAAGCTCTGGCCGAGCACCGCGGCATCGGAGACGATCGCGCGGTCGGCCGCGTCCAGCGCGTCGAGCCGCGAGGCGATCAGGGCGGTCAGTGTCTCGGGGACGGCCAGCGTGGCGAGATCTCCGACGGGTCGGTAGGCGCCGTCCTCGAGGACCAGGCGGCCCTCCGCCACGAGCATGCGCACGGTCTCGACGGCGTAGAGCGGGATGCCGTCGGCCCGGTTGACGATCGCCGTCGCGGCGCGCGCTGGCAGGCCGGGCACGAGGCCCGCGAGCAGCTCGCGCATCGCCGCCTCGGGCAGCGGTTCGAGGTACAGCGAGACGAAGTTCCGTTTGCCCGCACCCCATTCGGCCCGTCGATCGAGGAGTTGCGGACGGGCCAGGGTGAGGACGTAGATGGGGACGTTCTTGCTCCACTCCAGCAGGTGATCGACGAAGTCGATGAGCCCCCCGTCCGCGTAGTGGAAATCCTCGAACACCAGGACGACCGGTGCCTCCGCGGCGAGGCGCTCGAAGAACGTCCGCCACGCACCGAAGAGCTGCTCGGTGGCCGCCCCGGATCCGATCCCGAGCAGGGCCAGCAGCGCGGGTTCGATCCAGCGCCGCTCTTCCTCGTCCGGGAGATGGGTGGCCAGCGTGGCCGCCACCTTCGTGCGCGTCGTCCGTTCGTCGTCGGTCTCGAGCAGTCCGCACCGCACGCGGACCATCTCGCCCAGCGCCCAGAAACTGATCCCGTCGCCATACGCTGGAGAACGTCCGTCGTGCCACCACACGAGGTCCGACAGCCCATCGACGTACTTGAGGAATTCCCAGGCCAGACGGCTCTTGCCGATGCCCGCCGGACCGATGACCGAGACGAGGCGGGCCCGATGCTCGCGGGTGGTGGCGTGGAAGAGGTCCTTGAGCAGGCGCAGCTCATCCTCTCGGCCCACGAACGGGGCTTCGAGCGTCTCGGACCGATTCCGACCGCCGACCTGAGCGACGACACGCAAGGCGCGCCAGGCTGGCACAGGCGCCGTCTTGCCCTTGAGCGCCTGCTCCCCTGCGGCCTCGAATGCGATGGCCTTGGACGCTGCGCGCTGTGTCGCCTCGCCCACGAGCACGGCACCAGGCGGGGCGACGGATTGGAGCCGGGAAGCGGTGTTGACCAGGTCGCCCGCCACCATGCCCTGGTTGGTGGCACCGAGGGTCACGGCCGCCTCGCCCGTCAGGACCCCGGCCCGGGCCTGCACGTTCGGGCCGAGCGCGCGGACGGTATCGACCAGCTCGAGCGCCGCGCGAACGGCCCGCTCGGCGTCGTCCTCGTGCGTCGTCGGCGTGCCCCACACGGCCATCACCGCGTCGCCGATGAACTTCTCGACGGTCCCGCCGTAACGTCCGATCACGTCGCGCGAGAGGTCGAAGTAACGGGACAGGAGCTCCCTGGTCTCCTCCGCGTCCCGGCCTTCAGCGAGGGTCGTGAAGCCGACCAGATCGGCAAAGAGGATCGACACCACCCGGCGCTCGGCCACCGCCGCAGCGGGGCTCGCCGTCGGTACCGCGGCTATCCCCGGTTGCGCGCCCGGGGCCAGCGGCGTGGCACATTCCGAGCAGAACCGGGCATTCGGCAGATTGACCGTCCCGCACGACGGACAGCCCGCGGCGAGTCGGCTCGCGCACTGGTTGCAGAACTTGGCGCCCGCCTCGTTCTCCGCCCCGCAGTTCGAACAGATCAAGTCGGCCCTCGCCTCATACCGGTAGGCAGGAGCGTACCGGATGGTCACGCTGCGGGCCAGCCTGCGAATCACTCAACACGGATCGGAGACCGGCGAACCGGCACGAGCCGGCGTGTCCTGAGGCCGGCCCGACGCTGCTTGCGGGG
>JBIOID010000017.1:0-16105 GCA_044449585.1 Candidatus Limnocylindrales bacterium | reverse complement strand
TGCCGATGGTGCCGAGGGCCGCGAACATGCCGCCGAAGTTCGGCAGCGGCGATCCCGAGAAGCTGCCGGCGGCGAACAGGCCGGTGCCGCTGTGGAGCTGCGCGGGCGACGTGGCGCTCGTCCAGGCCGGGCTGTACCAGATGGGGAACCAGGCCGCAGCCGGCACGCCGCCCGTTGCCCCCGCGGCGCGCTGGTCATCGAAGGTGCGCAGCAGGACCGCCTGGACGTCGTCCTGGAGCCCCAGCGCGACGCCCCAGACGGTGGCCAGGTCGGGCGTGTCCAGCCACGGCAGCTTGGCCTGCTCGACCACCTGCGGCATCGAGCGCGCCTGGGCCATCGTCGCCTGCAGCGTGCGGCGATAGGCCCGCAGCATGGCCTGGATGCGGGCGCCATCGAGCGTCCGGGCCGGCATCACCTGGGCGAGACCCAGGGTCGCCACGCCGGCCACACCGAGCGCCACGGCCAGCAGGATCAGCCCGCTGCTGGGCAGGTTATAGCCGATCACGCCGGCCACGCCGGCCAGCACGACCTCGACCGCGCCGAGGCCCGACCAGCGGCGGATGAGGCTGCCAGGCGGCCGAGCGAACCAACCCTGGGTCACCGCATGCTGTTCCAGGCGTTTGTCGAACTCGGGCGTCTTCCGGCCGAAGGCGAGGACGTCGGTCGGGTCCAGGTAGTCCGGCGACGTGTCGTGCAGCGCGGTCAGCAGGAACGTCTCGGCATCGGACAGTGGGCGTCGCTGGGCGGCCGCGGTCGCGGCGTCGTCGGGTTGCGCCTCCAGCAACCGGATGCCGACCTTGGACCCGCCACCCTCCGGCGCGAAGGCCAGTTCGCCCCGGCTCGCCAGGTCGACCATGGCCGTGGTGAGGGTATGCCGGGTGGAGCGATCGTCGTACACCAGCGCCGCCGTGGCCGCGGTCAGCGCCTCCGGCGGGCCGGCCATCAGGACCGAGGGATCGTCGGTGTAGGTGGGATCGCGGCCGCGCCGCCACCAGGCCATCAGGGCGTAGCCGGCCAGCAGGAGCAGGGCCAGCGGCGCGATGATCAGGCCGACCACGGCGTTGATCTGCCGGGCGCTCTGGAGCTGCTGCTGGCGCGCCGGTGTGATGCTGGCGTCGACGTACTCCACCGCGGCCATCACGGCGCCGTTCATGTCGCAGGCGCCGCCGGCCAGGTGCGGCAGCATGTCGTTTTCGTAGATGGCCTGGAGATCACCCTCGCTGAGGTACGTCGCGGCAAAACCGGAGCCGGGGTCCAGGCGGACCTGGCCATGGCATCGTGAGGCGTCCAGATCGAACAGGATGACCAGGCCGTTGTCGAAACCGCGCTGGCCGACGCCCCACTGGTTGCCCAGGGCATCGGCGTCGTCACGCGCCATCTGCTCATCGACGCCGGGTCGTACCTGCGTGTACACGACGATCTCGACGCCACTCCGTGCCTGGATAGCGGCGATCTCCGCCTGGACGTGGTCGATCACCGTCGGCGCGAACACCCCGGCCGTGTCGTAGACGTACTGGCCGGCGACCGGCGAGGGGTACGGCGGTCCCGCCGCCGCGGCCGGCGCGGCGGCCAGCAGCGCCAGTGCGAGCAGGCCCAGGGTGGCGGTCGCCAGCTTGACCATGACCGTCACAGGGTACACGTGCGGTACGATGCGCCCAGGCCCACCGACGGCCCCGAACCCTGAGGACCCATGCCCGATCCTGACCTTTCTGGCGCGTCCCTGCAGCAGGTGACGGCAGGCTTGCCGCCGTTCCGGAACGGCCTGCCGGACCCCCGGCCGGCCCCGGCCAGCCCGTACGACCGGCTGCTGAGGGCCGTGCTCGACGACCTGTTCGCGGCCTACCCGATCTTCGCCACCGAGGTGGGCTACCACGCGTTCGACGACCGGTGGCCCGACCTGGGCGAAGCCGGCCGCCTGCGGAACCTGGCGGCGGCGGAACGGCTGCTGGCCGCGGCCCGCGGCCTGCCCGAGGCGTCCCTGTCGGCCAGCGAACAGGTCGATCGGGGCATCCTGGCGGAGTCGCTCGAGGGCATCGTCTTCGACGAGGGGACGCTGCGCGAGGCGGCCTGGGACCCGCTCCAGGTCGTGCAGATCGCGGGCAGCGGCCTCTTCGAGCTGGTCGCCCGCCCGGCCACGCCCTGGGTGCAGCGCGGCACAGCCCTGGCCTGGCGCGTGGCCGGTCTACCGGGCCTGCTCGACGGGGCCCGTGGCGCGCTGGGCAGCCTGCCCGACCGACCCGTGTCACTGCTGCACACGGAGACCGCGTTGGCCCAGCTGGACGGGATCATGGAGCAGGTCGACGAGGGCATCGCCGTCGCCCAGGCAGAAGACGACGGCGGTCTCGACCTGGCACGCCACCTGGCCGCCCTGCGGCCCCACGCCGCGGCCGCGGTCGACGCGTACCGACGCTTCCTGGAGGATGAAGTCCGACCGAAGGCGAGCGGTGAGGGTCGCCTGGGCCCCGAGCTGTTCCGGCAGAAGCTGCGCCACACGCTGGCCAGCGACCTGTCGCCTGAAGAGGTCGTCGCCCGCGCGCGCCACGACCTGGCGGCGGTGCGCACCGAGCTGGTGCGCCTCGCCCGGGAGGCCTGGCCGACCTGGTGCCGCGGCAGATCGCTCCCGAGTGACGAGAACGAACTCGTGCGCGGCGTCCTGGACGCCATCGCCACCGAGCACGGTGAGCCTGCTCGCCTGCTCGACGACGCCCGCGCCGAGGTGGCTTCCATCGAGGCGTTCGTGCGCCAGCGCGGCCTCATCGGCCTGCCCGAGGAGCCGCTCGAGATCACCTGGACGCCCACCTTCATGCGCGCCTACGGCGGCGCGTTCCTGTCGCCCCCCGGGCCCCTGGACGTCGGCCAGCGGAGCTACTTCTGGATCACCCCGCCGGGGGACGACTGGTCAGGCGAACGACTGGAGTCGTTCCTGCGCGAGGACAACACGCGCATGCAGCGGCTGCTGTGCATCCACGAGGCGATCCCGGGTCACTACCTCCAGCTGGCCTGGGCGGCGCGCACGCGTTCCCTGACCCGCAGCATCTTCCAGTCCGGCATGTTCGCCGAGGGCTGGGCCGTCTATGTGACGCAGGTGATGATGGACGCCGGCTACGGCGACCACGAAGCGGCCCTCCTGCTCAACCACTGGAAGTTCTACCTGCGCGCCATCACCAACGCGCTCATGGACGTACTCATCCACACCGCCGACATGACCGAGGCGGAGGCCATGGACCTGATGATCCATGACGGCTTCCAGGAGCAGCAGGAGGCGCGCGCCAAGTGGCTGCGCGCCCGCCTCACGTCCACCCAGCTGAGCACCTATTACCTGGGGTCGGTCGAGATGTGGGACCTGGAGCAGGCGGCTCGCCGCCGCGCGGCAGCCGCGGTCGGCGCCGACCCGGGCAGCGTGCCCGAGCCTCGCCTCGTGGGCGACCTGGGGGCCACCCCCGGCTTCGACCAGCGGGCCCACCTCGAAGCCGTCATCTCGCACGGCGCGCCGCCCATCAAGTGGGTGCGCCGACTCCTCCTGGGGGCCTGAGGCGAGCGCTCCCGAGGCGCCGCTGCGACGGCCGGCCGACGCCCGCGCCCGCCGCGATGCGGCCGACGACAGCCCGGCGGCCCCGGATGCGGCCGAACTGGCGGCCGTCGAGGCGCAACTGCTGGACCTGTGGGTCCACGCCGGCGCGACGCTCACCGCGGCTCCCGAGCTGGGCGTCGACCTGATCACCTGGCCCGGGCGCGGCGTCGCCTTCAACCACGCCGCGCGGCCGCGCTGGGACGAGACCGACTGGGCGGCGCGAGCCGCGGCCACGGCGATCCGGATGCGCCGCCAGGGCGAGGTCCCCGCGCTGATGCTCGTCGATGAGCTCGCCCAGCCACCCGACCTGGCGGCGCGGCTGCTCCAAGCCGGCTGGATCCAGATCGCCGCCGAACGCATCCTGTGGACACGCCGGGCGGCGGTCGTGCCGCACCTCGCGCCGGACCTCCGACTCGAGGCGGTGACCGTCCGCACGGCGGACGCGTACGAGGCCGCCGAGCGCGGCATCTTCGGCCTGGCGGCGGCGGAGGCGGCCGATCGGGTCGCCTCGCTGCGGCGCGGCCTGGAGGCTGGCTGGCTGCGGGCTTACCTCGCGCGCCTGGACGGGCGCCCGATCGCGACGACCCGCCTGGTCCGCGGCGGCGGCGTCGCCGCCCTCCAGGGCGTGGGGGTCGTGCCCGAACGACGTCACCAGGGGTATGGTCGCCTGCTGACGACGGTCGCCACCCGGGCCGGCCTGGTCGGCGGGGCCAGCCTGGTCTGGCTGTCGGTCGAGGTCGACAACGCGGCCGCCCTGGCGCTGTATGCCGGCCTGGACTACCGTCCGGTGCTCACCTGGCGTCGGCTGATCGCCTCGGAGGCGACCGGCAGGTAGAGCTGGGCGACGTATTCCTCGAGCATGCGGGTGCTCGAGAAGCGCCAGGTCGTCGATGCGATCGAGGTGCGCATGCGCGCCAGCCAGCCGTGGGGCAGGCCGTCCGGCCCGCGTTCGTAGTAGAGCGGCACGATCTCGTCCCCCAGCAGGCGATACAGGTCCTGCGCGTCGGCCCAGTCCTGCGCGCCCTCGTCGGAGCTGGTCTCGCGGTTGCCGATGGCCCAGCCGTTGTCGCCGGTGAACCCCTCGTCCCACCAGCCGTCGAGCACCGAGCAGTTGATGACGCCGTTCGCGGCGGCCTTCATGCCGCTCGTGCCGGATGCTTCGAGGGGGCGGCGCGGCGTGTTGAGCCAGACGTCGACGCCGCGCACCAGGCGGCGGGCCATGCGCATGTCGTAGTCCTCGAGGAGCAGCACCCGTCCGCGCAGCTCGGTGCTCAGGCTCCGGACGAACAGGTCGTGGATCACGCGCTGGCCGGGCCGATCGGCCGGATGCGCCTTGCCGGCCAGCACGATCTGGACCGGGCGCTGCGGGTCGTGCAGCAGCTCGACCAGGCGGGCCTCGTCGGCGAACAGCAGCTCGGCCCGCTTGTAGGTCGCGAACCGTCGGGCGAAGCCGATGGTCAGCGCCTCGGGATCGAGCGCCTGCGACAGGGCCGCCAGCGCTTCCGGCGGCTCGCCCAGGCGGGCGAACTGCTCGCGCAGGCGGCGCCGCGCGAAGAGGGCCAGCTCCAGCTTCTGGCGCCGGTGGGCCGCCCACAGCCGCTGGTCGTCGACGGCGCTGAGCTGCTCCCAGAAGCGCGAGCCCGGGTCGGTCGCGTCCAGGCGGTCCAGGTCGGCCCCACCGTGCTCGTACACGCGGCGCAACGGCTGCCCCAGCCACGAGGCGATGTGGACGCCGTTGGTGATGGCCAGGATGTCCTGGCCCGCCACGTCGCGCCACGTGGCATTGGCCGTCCGACCGTGCAGCTGACTGACCGCGTTGGCGCGGGCCGTCACGCGCAGGCAGAAGGCCGTCATGTCGAATTCCCAGGGCTGCCCGTCCGGCCCGCGACCGAGCTCCAGGATGCGCTCCAGGTCCAGATGCCCGCCGCTCGCCAGCGGCTCGGCCAGGCGGCGCACCAGGTCAACGGCAAACCGCTCGTTGCCCGCCGCGACCGGCGTATGGATGGTGAAGACCGATGTCTGGCGGACCGCCGCGATGGCCTCCTCGAACGTCACGCCACCGGCCACCAGCTCGGCCGTCCGTTCCACCAGCATGAACGCCGAGTGGCCCTCGTTGAGATGCCAGGCCGCCGGCTCGATCCCCAGCGCGCGCAGCGCCCGCACGCCGCCGACGCCCAGCACGATCTCCTGGTAGAGGCGCATCTCGCGTCCGCGCACGTACAGGATGTGCGTGATGGGCCGGTCCTCGGGACTGTTCTGGGGCACGTCGGAGTCGAGCAGCAGCAACGAGATGCGCCCGACCTGGACCCGCCACACGGCGCAGCGGATGGTGCGCCCGGGCAGGTCGACCGGCACCAGGAGCGGCCCGCCCTCCTCGCCGATGACTCGCTGGACGGGCATCCGACGAGGGTCGAAGTCGGGGTACGCATGCTCCTGATGACCGTCGGCGTCGATCGTCTGGCGGAAGTAGCCGTGGCGATAGAAGAGCCCGACGGCCACGAAGGGCAGGGCCATGTCGGACGCCGTCTTGCAGTGGTCGCCGGCCAGGATGCCCAGGCCGCCGGAGTACAGGCCGAGTGTCTCGTGGAGGCCGTACTCGGCACAGAAGTAGGCGATCGGTCCGGGCAGCGCGGCCCCCGCTCCACCGGGGTACCAGTGGCCCGTGCCGTCGGCCATGTACGCATCGAAGCCGGCCAGGACCGCCTCGTAGTCGCCCATGAAGCCCTCGTTGTCGAGCAGCTCGGTCCAGTCGCGATCGACGTGCAGCAGCGGCACGGGGTTGCGATAGCGGTCCCACGCCGCGGCGTCGATGCGGCTGAAGATGGCCCGCACCTCCGGGTGCCACGTCCAGTACAGGTTGTAGGCCAACCGCCGCAGGCCGTCGAGGCGCGGCGGCAGCCGCATCGGGACCAGCTCCTGGGCCGGGATGTCGGGCATGGGCATGAGCGGGCATCATACGACGCCCTCCCCGTCGAAACCGCCGCGCCCCGCTACGATGGCCGGTGATGCACATCGCCATGGTCGCCTCCGAATGCGAGCCCTTCGCCAAGACGGGTGGCCTGGCCGATGTCGTCGATGCGCTGGCGCGGGCGCTCGGCCGGCTCGGCCACGAGGTCGACGTGTACCTGCCGCGCTACCGCGGCATCCGCGTGCCCGACGGCGTCGAGCGGCTGCGCCGAACGCTCGCGGTGCCGTTCCCCATCACGCCCCGGCGGCTGGGCTCGGTCAAGGTCAACCTGCTGACGGTCCCAGTGGACGGCTACCGCGTGCGCCTGGTCGACTACAAGCCGGCCTTCGACCGGGGCGGTCTGTACGGCGAGGGGGGCCGCGACTACCCCGACAACGCCGGCCGATTCGCGTTGCTCGGACGCACCGCCCTGGAGGCCATCCGTGCCGATGGGGCGGCGGTCGACATCATCCACGGCCACGACTGGCAGGCGGGACCGGTCCTGCTGCTCCTCCGTCACCGATATGGCGGCGATGCGGTGCTCGGGCGAGCCGCGACCGTCCTGACCTGCCACAACCTGGCCTACCACGGCTGGACGGGGCATGCCGATGCCTGGCGCCTGGGCGTGCCCGGGGCCGTCGGCTCGGCCGACGGGGTGGACCTGCTGCGCGAGGGCCTCGGCCACGTGGATCTGGTCAATACGGTCAGCCCGACGTACGCCGAAGAGACGCGCGGCCCGGCCTACGGGGCGGGCGTGGACGACCTGCTGGACGGGCTGGGCGACCGGTACCTGGGCATCATGAACGGCATCGACACGGACCTGTGGGACCCGGCCCATGACCCCGTCCAGGCCGCGCCCTTCAGCCTCGCGGACCCGGCCGGGAAGGCGCGCTGCAAGGCGGATCTGCTGCGGCGCCACGGGCTGGCCGGCCGGGCGGACCGCCGCTGGGATGCGCGCGGCGCCCCCCTCATGGGCCTCATCGGGCGCCTCGACCCGCAGAAGGGGTTCGACCTGCTGGCCGGCGCGGCGCCGGCCCTGCTGCGCATGGGCGTCCGCCTGGTCGTGCTGGGCACGGGCGACGCGCGGCTGGTGGCCGACCTGCAGGCGCTGGCGGCAAAGCGCCCCGATCGACTGGTCGTGCTCGATCGCTTCGACCGCGACGAGGCGCGGCGTATCTACGCCGCCAGCGACGCATTCCTCATGCCGTCACGGTTCGAGCCATCCGGGCAGGGCCAGCTCATCGCCCTGCGGTACGGTAGCCTGCCCATCGTGCGCGCCACGGGCGGCCTGGCCGACAGTGTCTTCGACGCGGACACGGACCCCGCGACCGGCAACGGCTTCACCTTCGGTCCGGCCGAGCCGGCCGCGCTGGAGGATGCCGTGCGCCGTGCGGTGGCCGCCTACCGCGACGCGCCGCGCTGGGCGGCGCTCGTCCGCCGGGGCATGGCGGAGGACCATTCATGGGCCGTGCCTGCGGCCCGGTACGTCGCCGCGTACGCGCAGGCCGGCGAGGTGCACGCGGCGCGTCGCTAGCCGAGCTCCACCACTTCGCGCCAGGCCGGTCGGTGGGCGGTCAGGCCCAGCGTCTTCACGCGGGCCTCGACGGCCAGCTCCGCATCGGGGTCACCGTGGACGATGAAGATCGTGCGGGGCTGACGGGTCACGCCCGCGAAATGGGCCAGCCAGGCGGCCAGCTCGTCTTCGTCGGCATGGGCGCTGAAGCCGCTGATCGAGCGGATCTCGCAGCGCACGTCGCGCCACACACCGTTGAGGCGCACCTGTGTCGCGCCCGCCTGCAGGTGGGCCCCGAGCGTGCCCTCGCCCTGGTAGCCGACGAAGAGGAGGATGGCCTTGGGATCGTCGATCAGGTCGTCCAGATGGTGGACGATCCGCCCGCCGGTGAGCATCCCGCTGGCCGATACGATCATCATCGGCCGCGGCGCCAGGCGGATGCGCCTGGACTCGTCCGCCGTGTCGGTGTTGACCTCGCCCGGGTACCGCAGCGGCTGGTCGCCCGCCGTCATGAGCTGGCGCGTCTCGGGGTCGTAGTACTCGGGATGACGGAGGTAGACCTCGGTCGCCTTCGAGGCCATCGGCGAGTCCAGGTAGAGGGGGATATGGGGGATGCGACCGGCTTCCAGCAGACGGTCGAGCACCCACAGCATGTCCTGTGTCCGGCCGATGGCGAAGGCCGGGATGAGCAGCACGCCCGTGTGGTCCGCCGTGGCCCGGACGGCCTCCGCCAGGAGGCGCACCGCCTCATCCTCGGGCTCGTGTTCGCGCCCGCCGTAGGTCGACTCGACCAGCACGAAATCGGCCCCGTCGAGGATGGCCGTCGGGTCGCGGATGATCGGCGCATCCGGTCGGCCCAGGTCGCCCGAGAAGACGATCCGGCGCAGTGGGGCGGCGGCCTCGGTGACCTCCACCACGATGATGGCCGAACCCAGGATATGGCCCGCGTCGTGGAAGGTGGCCCGGATCCCAGGGGCGACGTCGATGGGCGCCTCGTAGTCGACGCCGCGGAACAGCTGCATCGCTGCGGCCGCATCCGCCTGGTCGTAGAGCGGCTCGATGGGGCCCTCGTCCCAGGCGGGTCGATCCGGGTCGCCGCCGCCGCGCGGGAAGGCTCCGTGGTCGGACGCGCGATGGGGCACCGGTACGACGGCGGTCGCCCGCCCGGTGGGTACGATCGGTCCCCCTGGCGGCGACGCAGTCCCTCCCGCCGGCGGTGGTGCCGCGGGTCCGGGCGATCCGGCGGCCGCCTCGCGCGCCTCGCGACGGGCGTCCCGGGCGAGGCGCTCGTTGTGGGCCTGGGCCTGTTCGACCTGCAGCTTGCCGCTGTCGAGCAGCACCAGCTCGGCCAACTCCTGCGTCCCCCGTGTCGTGATGACGGGCCCCGTGAAGCCACCCTTGACGAGGGCCGGCAGCATGCCGCAATGGTCCAGGTGGGCGTGTGTCAGGAGGACAGCGCCGATGGTCGCGGGATCGTAGGCGAAGCCGGCCCGGTTCCGGGCCGACTCCTCCGGGCTGCCCTGGAACATGCCGCAGTCGATCACGATGCGCGCCTGGTCGGTGGTCAGCAGGTACTGCGAACCGGTGACGGTCCCGGCCGCACCACGGAACTGGATCTTCACGGGGCGGCTCCCCCGGGCGCGCTGATCATGGCCGCCAGTGTAGGGCGGGGCGCGCTACGCTGGACCCGGGGACGAACGGGAGGTGAGCATGGGGTTGCTGGACGGCAAGCAGGCGCTCATCTTCGGCGTGGCGAACGACCATTCCATCGCCTGGGGCATCGCCCAGGCACTGCATGCGCAAGGGGCGACGGTCGGTTTCAGCTCGGTGGCCAGCCTGCTCGACCGGCGGGTCCGCCCGTTGGCGCAGACGCTGGAGGCCGACTTCGTGGAGCCCTGCGACGTGCAGGACGACGCCCAGATCGCCGCCGTCTTCCAGCGGTGGGCGGAGCGTCACGGGCGCCTTGACATCCTGGTGCACGCCCTGGCCTTCGCCCGACGGGAGGATCTCGACGGTGAGTTCGTGCAGACGTCGCGCGACGGCTGGACCACCGCCCTGGACGTGAGCGCCTATTCGCTGGTCGCGCTGAGCCGCGCCGCGCGGCCCCTCATGCCGGCCGGTGGCTCGATCCTGACCCTGACCTATCACGGGTCGTCCAAGGTGGTCGCCCATTACAACGTGATGGGCGTGGCCAAGGCCGCCCTGGAGGCGTCGGTGCGCTACCTGGCCGCCGACCTGGGTCCGCAGGGCATCCGCGTCAACGCCATCAGCGCGGGACCGGTGCGCACGCTCGCCGCAGCCGGCATCGCCGGCTTCAAGGGCCTGTACGGCTCGTTCCGCGAGGTGGCACCGCTGCGCGCCAACATCACCATCGAGGATGTGGGTGGGGCGGCCGTCTACCTGTGCAGTGACCTGGCCAACGCCGTGACGGGTGAGGTGCACTACGTCGACGGGGGTTTCAACATCGTCGCGGTGCCGCTGCCCGACGCGTGATCCTGGCGAGGGCGGGTCCGCCGGACAACGAAGCGCCCGAAGGAACCGCCGCTCCATCGCCTCCGGTCCAGCATCGCTGCCGGTCCTGAGGCCCCCGTCGCTGTTGGTAAACCATCAGCGCCAGGTCAGGTGCAGGGCCCCTTCGGGCAAGACCAAGACTACGGGCCCGACGACCCGGCGGTCAACCCGACTTCTCCACGAGATTCCGGTGCCGCCCGGCACTTATCCACCTTCTATCACCATTCCTGGCCGGTTCACCAGGTTTCCGAGCCGGGCTCGCCCTTGAACGGTCCGACGATCTCGTCGGTGATCCAGCCGCCGTAGTAGGAGCCGGCCTGCGGGCGCACCCGTTCATCGCCCAGCCACGCCTCGTCCACGCGACCCGGGTAGAACGCCAGGTGGTCGGCCAGCGCCTCATATCCCGGGGCGGGCGCCGGATAGCTCCAGGCCACGTCCTCGATGAACCGGTCGCCGATGCGGAGCCGCCAGTACGAAGCGCGGCCCTTGTATTCACAGAAGGTGTGGTGCTTGGTCAGCGCCAGGGCTTCCAGTCGGACATGCTCGGGCGGCACGTAGTAGACCGGCGGGTGACTCGTCTCGAGCACCCGCAGCGCCGCGCGCGAGTCGGCGATCAGGAGGCCGTCGACGATGACGCGCACGCGACGCCGGGCCGGTTCGATCCGTGGCGGCCGCGGGTAGTCCCAGACCGACTCCCGGCTGGGCGACGTGGCGGGGGACATGCTCGGATGGCTCATCTGCGGGTGATACGTCACCGGGCCTCGGCCGGATGGGCGGGCCGCACGCCAGCGACCACGGCCCGGCGCGGGCGTGCCAGACTCGGGCGATGCAGGAAGCCGATCGCCAGCTGCCGGGCGCTCCCGATCCGTGGGTCGGATCCTCCATGCCCCTGGTCAGGGATGGGCCCCCCTTCTTGATGACCGACATGATCGCCGCCGAGCCGGCCTTCGCCCATCGGCTGCTGGAGCGGCTGGGCCAGCCCGGTGGGACGGCCTGGCGGCTGGCCGCGCTGATCCGCGCGACCGCCGTCGCGGGACGCGGCGTGGACGTCGTCGGCTGTGGCACGAGCGAGCACGGGGCGATGGGGGCGACGGCCATCATCGGTGAGGCGCTCGCCCGGGCGGGCGTGGCTGCGGCGGGCTGCGTGCGATCGGTCCAGGCGCTCGAGGCAGCCCTGGCGCCACAGGCCGCCGGCCTCGTCCTCGCGGTCAGCCATGAGGGTGGCACGTGGGCCACCAACGAGGCGCTGCGCGCGGCCCGCGGGGCCGGTGTGCCGACCGCGCTGATCACGATCAGCGACCGCTCGCCGGGCGCGGCGCTGGCCGACCTCGTGGTCACCACCGACGAGGCGGACGAGTCCTGGTGCCACACGATCGGGTACCTGTCGCCGCTCCTCGCGGCGACCGCCGTCGGCGCATGGCTGACCGACGAGCGCCTGGATCCGGCCGTCGTGCGCGCCCTATTGGCCGACGGCGCTGACCAGGTCCCGGTCGCCGAGTCGGTCGCAGCGGGCCTGGCGGGGTGCAGCCGCCTCGTGGTCGTGGCTTCCGGAGCCGACCGGGCGGCCGGTCACGAACTGGCCCTCAAGGTCGAGGAAGCGAGCTACCTGCCGACGGTGATGCTCGACCTGGAGACGATCCTCCACGGCCATCTGCCGGCGACCGATGGCACGACCGCGCTGCTGGTACTCCTGGCCGATCGGGCTGGCCGGCCGGTACGGGCGCGACGAGCCGGCGGCGTCCTTGCGGCAGCCCGGGCGATCGGGCTGCCCACGACGGCCATCACGACGGAAGAGGCGATGGCGGGCTGGCCGGCGGGTGTCACGTCGCTGGACGTCCTGCGTGTCGTCGAAGCCCCGACCCTGCCGTCGCCGGTCGCGGCGTTGCTCGGTTCGGCGACCCCGCTGCAGCTCCTGACGGAGCGGCTGGCGCGCGCCCGGGGCACCAACCCCGACACGTTGCGCCGCACGGATGCCCGTTATCTGGCGGCAGGCGCGGCGGTCGAGTAGGGGATGCCCGGCGGCGCCGGGAGGCTCAGCAGTTACCGGTCTCGGAGCCTGCGTCGCCCCCCAGGCGATCCATGATCGTGTCGAGCGACCGGACGAACGCGGCACGGTCCCGCGCTGGCAGCACTGCCAGGAAGTGCTCGCTGATGCCATGGCGCGCCGTCGGCCGAGCACGATCCAGGCGCTGCTGGCCGGCCTCCGTCAGCACGGCGAACGCACCGCGTGCATCGGTGGCGCACTTGTGGCGGATGACATAGCCATCGTCCGCCATGCGGTCGACGAGGCGGCTCGCGCCGCTGCGGGTCAGCAGCAGTCGATCGGCCAACTCGTTCATGCGCAGGCGTCCGCCGGCCAGCGCGAGCTGGAGGAGCGCCTCGTAATCCGCCAGCGAGACCCCGGCCGCATCCTGCAGCTCCGTCTCCAGCCGACGCGTCAGCGCGGCGTGGGCGCGCATGAACGCGACCCACGGGCCGAGGTCATGGTCGAAGTCGGCCGGGTCGACCGGGGCGGCGACACGGGCGGGCTCGGTCATGGTGGGTGCGCTCATGTCGGCTCGATGATACCCCGCGGGGCGTCGCCGTCAGCGGGTGCCGCGCGATCGGCGCGATCCGCGACCTCGCCGCCCGTCGGCGGCGGAGCCGGCTGGTCGGTGCGCTGGCCTCGCAGGGCATCGAGGGCGAGGGCCAGGTCGGGCGTGCCGTCGGGGCCGACGCGTCCGGCCAGCTCGGCCCACGGCTCGTCCTGTGGCAGGGCGCGCCAATCGAGCAGGACCCGACAACCGAATGCATCGAGGCGCACGGCCAGCCCATCGCGCGCCAGGCCCGGGCCGTGGAAGAGGAGGTCCCGCCCGCTGACCAGGTCGTGCGCGGTGTACCAGGTGTCATCACCGGTCGCCAGGTCGAGGGCCTCGACGAGGGTCTCACTGCGTAAGGGCTCGTCGTCGCGACCGGTGGCGAAGGCCGTGCTGCGCCGGAGGCGGCCCACCGCGTCCCCCCAGCGGTTGTGGTACAGCACGAGCGATCGCGCCCCGTCGGCGCGATTGGTGTACGCGAACACGTCGGGCAGGACCTGGCCGTCGTCGGTGACCACCTCGAACAGCCGGAACGTCAGGGCCGAGGCGAACTGGGCGCGCCGGCGCAACAACGGGAAGACGCGCGCCTCATGAAGGGCCGCCAGGGCGGGATCGGGTCGTTCGTCGAGTTGGGCGCGGCGGAACTCCATGCCGTAGCGTTCGTGGAAGCCCTCCAGTTGCCCGTGGGCGAGCAGGGGCAGGCCGGGCAGGGTGGCCAGCAGGGTCGCCACCCCTGCGTACTTGCCGCCCGTGCCGAACTGGTCGGCCGCGCTGCGCTCGTCGGGGTTGCTCATGAAGTTGACGTAGCGCTCGAGCACGCGCGGGTCGAAGGCCACCGTCTCGCGCAGGATGGCCTGGTAGTCCGTGTTGTGTTCGTCGCGCAGCATGTGCATGAAGGCGCTGTTGTAGACGCGGTGCATGCCCAGCGTGCGCACGAAGTAGCCCTCCATCAGCCAGAAGGCCTCGGCCAGGAGGAGCGTGTCCGGTGCCTCTCGCGCGACCGAGTCGACGACGTCCCGCCAGAACTCGTGCGGCATGCGCCGGCGGAAGGTGCTGGGGCTCAGGCGGCCGTGCTCGGCCCGCGAGGGGATGGCGCCGCCGTGGCCGGGCGGCGGATACCACAGCCGCTGGATGTGGCGGCGCGCGAGGGTCATGGCCGCGTCGAAGCGGATGATCGGGAAGCGCCGCGCGACGTCCAGGATGAGACCGATCACCGCTTCCCGGACCTCCGCCTGGAGATAGTCCAGCTGGGCCGTGTCGTTCCACGGCGTCTCGGTCCCGTCGTTGCCGTGGTAGAGGTAGCGCACCGCGCCGCTGGCCAGATCCTCGCGCTGGAAGACGACCGCGGCATCGCTGCGATCCCAGTAGCCGTCCTCCAGGCGGATGCCCACGGCGGGGTCTGGCGACAGGTCGGGGCCGGTGAAGCGATAGCCGGGGAAGGGCGGTTCGTCCAGGCCGATGAACCGATCGGGTCGATGCAGCACCCAGTCGCTGTCGAGGCCCATGTGGTTGGGCACCATGTCGCTGGCCAGACGGATGCCGTGTCGTGCGGCGCGCGCGCGCAGGACCTCCAAAGCGGCATCGCCGCCCAGGTCGGCCGCGATCACGTAGCGATCGATGGCATAGGCCGACGCCGCCGCGTCCGGATTGCCCATCCGCTGCTTGATCGCGCGCGAGGCGCGGCTACGTTCCCACAGGCCGATCAGCCATAGGCCGTTGATGCCGGCCGCGGCCAGGCCAGCCAGCTCGACCTCCGGCACGTCGTCGAGGGTCGTGATCGGCCGCTGATGGTCGCGCGCCAGCCGTTCCAGCCAGACGTAGGCGTTCTTGGCCAGCAGGACGACGTTCGACATCCAGGGCGCGTCGGAGGAGAAGCGGGCCGCCGCGTCGGCCGACCCGAGCTCCGGTGCTTCGGGCAGGCCGCCCGGGCCGTGCGCCGTGGCATCGCGCAGCTCGCGCGCGTGGGCCTCCTCCGCGAGCAGGTCGAGGGCCATCGTGAGCCGGCGGCGCAGGTCGGGCGTGAGGACGGCCGACCAGTGGCGCGCGACCCAGCGCAGCTGCTCGGCCAGCGATCCGGGCGCGGCCGCGATGGGCGCGCGCAGGCGCGCCATCAGTTGACTTGTGGTCGCGGACGGGGAGGTCGACCGACCGGCGCCCGGCGTGGGCGGGCGGGCCGCCGCCGGGCGGTCGAGCAGGGCCAGCAACCGGAGGTAGTCGCTGGTCTCGGCCAGGGGCGCGTCGTCGAAGAGCGCGTGGGCCCCGGCGAGGGCGGGATTGGTCGCGTTCAGGCGGAGCAGCACCAGCTCCTCGAGGTCGCGGCCGTCGCGCGTGCGCGGCTGCGGTGGGGGGTCGAGGTCCGCGGCCCGATCGGGCAGCGCGGGCTCGGCCGGGTAGGCCGGCCGGAAGGCGCGCAAGGTCCCGGTCAGGTCGGGCGCGTCCGGTGACCGGCGCAGGCGGTGGCGGGCGGCCTCGATCGGATGAGTGCCGGCGTCGATCGCTTCGTGGTCCAGCAGGCGATGGGACGCCTCGTGCAGGAGCGTCACGGCCAGCAGATCGCCCGTCTCCACGTCGAGGTCCCGCGCCAGCCGCCGGATAGCCGCCAGTTCCGTCGCGGTGTCGCTCGTGCGGGCGCCGCGGCCGGTCGTCGCGCGCGCGGGCCGCGCGTCGCGGTCGCCACCGCCGGCGCGAGCCATGACCGGCACCGGGCCGGCTCCGGCCGCGACGGCCGCCCGCGCGATCGGGATGCCGGCGCGCGCCGCCCGGGTCACCTCGTCACCGGTCGGCTGGAGCCTCGGGCGTCGAGCGGGATGGCTCGGTGCCGAGGATGTCGGCCGGCAGGGGGAACCAGCGGAGGGCCTCCGCGTCCGCGTCGAGCGTCTGTCCCGACGGCGCGGTGGCCGCGTCACCCGCCTCCGGGCGGGCCGGGAGCCGAGGGGGCCGGGCCAGGATGCGGCGGCCCTCGGCCAGGTAGTCGGCCAGGCGTACCT
>JBIOID010000016.1:0-16261 GCA_044449585.1 Candidatus Limnocylindrales bacterium | reverse complement strand
TCGCGGCGACCAGATGCAAGAGCCCGCGCCGGATCGCTGGGTGGAGCGTGAGGGCTGCGCCATGGCGCCCGTGACCTTCGAGCACGTCACCAAACGGTTCGGCGGCGTCACTGCCGTGGACGACCTGGATCTGGCCATCGCCGATGGCGAGTTCATGGTCCTGGTGGGCCCATCCGGCTGCGGCAAGACGACCAGCCTGCGCATGGTGGCCGGCCTGGAGGAGATCTCCGACGGCACATTGCGCATCGCCGATCGGGTGGTCAACGACGTGGCCCCCAAGGACCGCGACATCGCGATGGTCTTCCAGAGCTATGCCCTCTACCCGCACATGACCGTGCGCGACAACCTGGCCTTCGGCCTCAAGCTGCGCCACGTGGCCAAGGCCGACATCGAGCGACGGGTGGGCGACGCGGCCGACATCCTGGACCTCCAGCCGCTGCTGGCGCGCAAGCCGCGCGAGCTCTCGGGCGGCCAGCGCCAGCGCGTCGCGCTGGGCCGCGCCATCGTGCGCGAGCCGGCCGTCTTCCTGATGGACGAGCCGCTGTCCAACCTGGATGCCAAGCTGCGCGTCCAGACGCGCGCGCAGATCGCCCGCCTCCACCAGCGCCTCGGCACGACATTCGTCTACGTGACCCACGACCAGGTCGAGGCGATGACCATGGGCCAGCGCATCGCGGTCATGAGCCAGGCCAAGCTGCAGCAGGTCGGGACCCCACAGGAGCTCTACGACCACCCGAACAACCGCTTCGTGGCCGGCTTCATCGGCAGCCCGGCCATGAACTTCATCGACGCCGCCGTGGGCGGCGGCACCGACGGCGGGGCCACGTTGCGCGCCGACGGCCTGGAGATGGTCATGCCGGAGCGCCTGCGCGCGGTGGCCGGCAGCGGCGATGTGATCGTCGGCATCCGGCCCGAGCATCTCTCCCTCGCGTCGGTCGAGGGCCCGTCGGGCAGCATACGCGGCACGGCCGACGTCGTCGAGTACCTGGGCAACGAGCAGCTGCTGCACATCACCAGCGGGGGCAAGGAGCTGGTCGCCATGGTGGACAGTGCCCACAAGGTCACGCCCGGCGACACCGTGACGCTCCACACGCCGCTCGACAAGGTCCACCTCTTCGCGGCAGACGGCGGCCTGGCCCTGAGGTCGCTGGCGGCTGCTGCGGCCGCCTGATCAGTCGGGCGCGTCCTGGAAAAGGTCGTTCACGCGGTACACGGCCGTCGGCGCCTCGGCCGCGGCGAGGTCGGCGGCCGAACCGGCGGGCACCCGGCGCGCGGCGAGCGCCGCCAGGGCGACATCGTCGCCGACGTTGTGGCCGGCCGCCTCGGACAGGAGCCAGCGCACCTCCAGGAGGTCGCAGTACGCCTGCACGGGGTCGAGGTCGTCGCCCAGCGTGGCGCGCAGGCGCACGACGGCCGGTTCGAACGTCGTGCGCAGCCAGCGGCGTCCGACCCCCGCTGGCGTCTCCCCTTCCCCGGCCGCGCCGAGGCAGGCGATCAGGTCGTTGAGCAGGATCCTGGCCTGACCCTCCCCGACCTCTAGGCCGGTCGCCTGGCGCAGGCGCTCGGCGTGGTAGCGGCGATCGGCTACCGCGACCTTGAGGCGCCGTGACTCGCCCGGCGCCGCTGCTTCCAGGGAGACCTCGTCGACCACGAAGCCGAGCTCGTTGAGCCGGCGCAGGCGGGCCTCCACCCGATAGCGCTCGTCCTCGCCGACCGGTTCCTCGCGGTGCAGCTCGTCCCACAGGGCCCGGTACCGGTCGGCCACCAGCTCGGCCGTGGCGATGTCGTCGTCGAGGCCCTCCAGGCCGCGTCCCCCGATGGCGGCCAGGTCGGCCAGGTCGCCGGTCACGTTCTCCACCATCAGGTCCAGGTCGAAGGCACGCTGGCCGTCGGACAGCCGCTCGTGCACCTCGCTCGTCTCGGCATCGACGAGGTGCGCCTGGAGGGTCTGGCCGTCGCGCACGAGCAAGGTGTTGGCCAGCGAGCAGTCGCCCCAGAAGACGCCCCGCCGGTGGAGCTCGACGAGCAGGCCGGCCATGGCGTCGAGCAGGCGGTCCCGCTGGGTGCCCACGCCCTCGCGCAGGCGCATGAACAGGCGGCGGTACTGGAACGACCGCGCCAGGTAGCGGGTCACCAGGATGGCCGCGTCCTCGGTGGGGCGTTCGGCCAGGCCGACCGCCCGGACGGCGGGCACCTCCCGCTCCTCGAGCTCGCGCAGTACGTCGTACTCGCGGCGGGCAGGCGCGATGGCGAGTTCCTTGACCGAGAGGACCGACCCGCCGACCGCGCAGAAGCGCACCAGGTGTCGGCTGGGGCCGACCGGCAGGGTCAGGAACCGGACGTCGGCCTCCGACCAGGCAGCCAGGGCACGGTCCCACGGCAGGCCCAGCAGCTCCGCGCTGGGAGCGCGCACGCGCAGGGTCGCCCCACCGGACTGGTCCACGCCTCAGTCGTGGTCGATGACGATGCCTGCCACGCGGCCGACGATGCTGATCACGATCGAACCGAGGAAGGCGGACACGATCGTCTGGGCGGTGAAGTCGGGCGGGTAGCCGCCGACCGTGAACTTGATGCCGACGGCATTGGCCACCACCGCCGCCAGCAGGAACAGGACCGCGTTGACGACCAGCCCGAAGAGACCCACCGTGACCAGGGTGACGGGCAGCGACAGCAGCTTGACGATGGGCTTCAGGAACGTGTTGATGAGGGCGAAGATGCCGCCCACGACGAGCAGGGCCAGGATGTCGTCGGACGAGCTCAGCTTGCCCGGCCAGGCCAGGCCGGGCACGAGCGCGATGGTCACGAAGAGGGCGATCGCATTGACCGCCAGCGTGACGATCATCCGTCCGATCATGCGGCCGATGATAGCGGCCTCCGCCGACCCCGGACCGCGCCGCAGGCGCTAGAGTGACCGTATGGCGCGCCGCATCTATCGGTTGTCCGCCCCCGACACGTTCGTCCCCGGTGTGGTCGGGGCCCCCGGACAGCGCACGTTCTACCTCCAGGCATGGCATGGCGGGGCGCCCATCACGGTCGTGGTGGAGAAGGTCCAGCTGGCCGTGCTGGCCGAGCGTCTCCAGGCGCTGGTGGCCGAGATGCGCCACCGAGGCCTGGCGGTCGACGCGGTCGACGCGGTCGACGCGGTCGACGCCGGCCCGACGGCCGCCTTCCAGCCGCCCGACGCGGTGCTGCCCGCCTTCCGGGTGGGCACCCTGAGCCTGGCCTGGGACGGTGAGCACCCGCTGGTCACGGTCGAAGCGCTGGCCCTGACCGAGGAAGACGTCCTCGCCCCGGAAGACGAAGCGAACACGGACGAACCGCCGCGCGAATGGGCCGACGACGATCCGGACGGGCCCGACGTGCTGGCCGTCGGCCTTGACGCGGCGCGCGCAGAGGCCTTCGCCAGCCAGGCCGAGGCCGTGGTCGCCGGTGGACGGCCCCTCTGTCCCATGTGCGGCCAGCCGCTCGACCCGCAGGGGCATCTCTGTCCGCGCCGCAACGGCCACGGGCCACTCCTCAACTGAGCGCGACCCCGATGGGCGCCCGCACGGCCTCCGAGGACGTCCTGGCGTGGCTGGCGCGGGGCGACCTGGAGCTGGAGGGCCGCCTGGTCAATGCCTCCAACGCGACGTTCTACGGCCACCTCAGCGGCACGGCGCCGGATCCATTTCGCATCGCCTGCGTCTACAAACCGATCCGCGGTGAGCGGCCGCTCGAGGACTTCCCAGACGGCACGCTGGCCGCCCGGGAGGTGGCCGCGTTCCAGCTATCCGCGGCCACCCGATGGGCCGTCGTGCCCCCGACCGTGATGCGTGACGGACCCTTCGGGCCGGGCATGGTCCAGCGCTGGCTCGAACCCGACCCGACCATCGATCCGCTGGACCTGATCCGGGCGGGTGTCCCGGCCCTCCGCCGCATGGCCCTCTTCGACGCCGTCGCCAACAACGCCGATCGCAAGGTCGGCCACCTGCTGCCCATGGCCGACGGACAGGTCCACGGGGTCGACCACGGCATCTGCTTCGCGGTCGAGCCCAAGCTGCGGACCGTCCTGTGGAACTGGCGGGGTGAGCGTTTCACGACTGCCGAGCGGCGGCTCCTCGAGACGCTGGCGACCGAGCTGGCGGGTCCGCTGGGCGCGGGCCTGGGACGGTTGCTGACCGCGCATGAGGTCGCCGCGACCCGCGCGCGAGTGGCCCAGCTGCTCGCGACCGGTCGCTTCCCGCAGCCCGATCCGGATCGCCCGGCGATGCCCTGGCCGCCGTTCTAAGGCGGGCACGATGAGCCTCGTCTTCGATCAGCTGCGCAAGCGCTTCGGCCGTACCCAGGCGCTCGACGGCATCAGCTTCAGCGTCCCGCGAGGCGAGGTGTTCGGGTTCCTGGGGGCCAACGGTGCGGCCGCCCTGCTCCACAGCGCGGGCGTGCTGATGTACGGCCAGCGGCCCAGCATGCGTCGGTTGTTCGCCGTGCTCCGGCAGGGTAGCTAGGTGGGCGGGGTCGACCGGGCCCGCTTACGCCGGCTGATGGGCCGCGAGGGCGCCGATTTCGAGGCGGCCCATCCACGCAGCCGGGCCCTGCACGAGCGTGCTCGCGCCTCGCTCTTCGCGGGCGTGCCCATGAACTGGATGGTCAAGTGGCCCGGCGCCTTCCCGGTCTACGTGGCGGAGGCCGAGGGCGCTCACTTTCGCTGTGTCGACGGCCATGACTACGTCGACCTCTGCCTGGGTGACACGGGCGCCATGACGGGCCATGCCCCGCCGGCCACGGTGGCCGCCCTGACCGCCCAGTTACCGCGCGGCATCACGACGATGCTGCCGACCGAGCAGGCGGCGCTGGCCGCCGAGGCGCTGCAGGAGCGCTTCGGCATGCGCTACTGGCAGTTCAGCCTGACCGCCACCGACGCCAATCGTTTCGCGCTGCGGCTGGCCCGCCTGGTCACCGGCCGGCGCTATGTGCTGGTGTTCAACGGCTGCTACCACGGCTCGGTCGATGAGTCGTTCGCGGCCCTGGGTCCGACGGGCCGGGTCGAGGCGCGCCGGGGCTCGCTGGGGCCGCCGGTCGATCCCGCGCTGACCACTCGCGTCGTCGAGTTCAACGATATCGCGGCGCTGGAGGCGGTCCTCGCGGCCGGCGACGTGGCTGCCGTGCTGACCGAGCCGGCGCTCACCAACATGGGCATCGTGCTGCCCGATGCGGGGTACCACGACGCACTGCGCGAGATCACCCGGCGCACCGGCACCGTGCTGCTGCTGGACGAGACGCACACGCTGTGTGCCGGGCCGCGCGGCTGCATCGGCGTGTGGGGGCTCGAACCGGACATGGTCGTCGTCGGCAAGTCGATCGGCGGGGGCGTGCCGGTGGGCGCGTACGGCTTCAGCGAGAGCATCGGGATGGCGGCTGCGGCGCGCATAGAGCGGGAGGACGCCGATGTGGGCGGCATCGGCGGCACCCTGGCCGGCAACCCCGTCTCCACGGCCGCGGTGACCGCGACGCTGGCGGCCCTCCTCGACGAGGCCGACTTCGCCCGCATGAGCGCCCTCGCCGAGCGCTGGACGGCGGACGTCGAGGCGACCCTCGCGCGGTACGCCGTGCCGTGGCACGTGACCCGCCTGGGCGCACGCGCTGAGTACCACTTCCAGGCGTCCGCCCCGCGCAACGGCGGCGAAGCGGCCGCGACCGCCGACTACGAGCTAGAGCGCTACCTGCATCTCCACGCCTTGAACCGGGGGGTGCTGCTCACGCCCTTCCATAACATGGCCCTCATGTCGCCGGTCACCACGATGGCCGACGTGGCCCGTCACAGCGACGCCTTCGAGGCGGCGGTGGCGGAGCTCTTCGGCTGAGCCGCTCGAGCGACCGCCGCCCCGCCCCGCGCGCGGCGCATCGCGGTGGGCCCACCCACTTCATCCGCCAGGCTCGCCCGCAACGTACGCCGGGCCCGGAACAGGATGGTGCGCGTGGCGCTCTCGGTGTGCCCGATCGCGTCGGCGACCTCCCGCCCGCGGCGGCCCTCCGCGGCCAGGAGCACCGCGCGGCGGGCCTCCGTGGGCAGCGCCCGCAGACCGCGCTGGAGCGCCTGCCAGTCGGCGCGAAGCATCGTCTCGTCCTCCGCCGAGACGGCCGCGTCGAATGGCGCGACGGGACTGCCCAGATGGGCCACGACACCGCGACGCCGGGCGTCGCTGGTCACGAGGTTGGCGCAGACGCGAAAGAGCCAGGCGGGTGGATTGGCCGGCCGATGACCCGCGTCCAGCTCACGGACCAGGCGGAGGAAGGTCTCCTGGACCAGGTCCTCCGCCAGCGCGGCGTCGCGGACCGCGGCCAGCGCGAAGCCGTACAGCCCGCGCCGATGAGCGTCGAACAGGGCCAACACCAGCGCAGCGCGAACGGATGGGTCGACGGGTGCAGCAGGGGCGCGACCAGCGAGGGTCGGGCCGCGCAGCCCGCTCGGGTCCCGCCCATCCGCGCGCGAGGCGATCGTCTCAGCCATACGCCCGACCCTCCGGGCCGATGCTCCAGGCGTCCGAAAGATGAGGCCCCGACGGACTACCGGTGGGGGGGAGCCGGGGCGTCGTCGGGGCCTCTCACCAGTTGTAATGCATCGCGCTACAGGGCGCAAGTACCGGTCGGCGGCGCAGGCGGGCGATGAGCACTCCACCCCCCATGAGTAGACGTTCGACCGGCGGTTTTGTTGCAAGTTCTTGCACACGAGATCGTCGTGGCGTGACCCCGTGGTAGAAACGATCATCTTCGAGGATCTTCTGCGGCCGCCTGTAACCGGGAGGGTACGGCCCGGGTCGTGAGAGATATGGAGCCCTTCGACGAGGCCGAGCCGGGCGGGGACGTGCAGTCGCACGGGGACGATTGGGCGGCCACCGACCCGCTCGCGATCCGCCTCGCCGCCGACCTGGACGGCGCGTTCCCGGCCGTGGTCCACGCCCACGCGGACCTCGTGTACGGCATCGCCCTGCGGTCGACCGGCCAGCCGGCCGCGGCGGAGGACCTGGCCCAGGAAGCCCTCGTCCGTGCCTACCGGGCGTTGTCCCGGTACCCACCGGAACGGGTCCGCGCGCTGCACGTGCGGCCGTGGCTGAGCCGCATCACGGTCAACCTGGCGCGCAACCGGGCGCGCGACCGCCGGGCGCGACCGACCGATGTGCCCTTCGAGGCAGTCGTGGCACCCCTTGTCGATGGCGCCACGCGACCCGACGAAGCGGTCATCCGACGCGAGGCGGATGCCGCCTGGGAAGCGCGGCTGGCCGCCCTGCCCCGCCACTACCGCCTCGCCGTCGAGTTGCGCCATGTCCATGGACTGAGCTACGCCGAACTGGCCGAAGCGCTCGACCGGCCGGTCAATACCGTCAAGGTCCACGTCCACCGGGGGGTCGCCCTGCTGCGCACCGCCTACCGACAGGAGATCGATCCATGAACGCCGTGCCGTCCGCCACCGTGGGCGCTTTCGACCTGCCCGCGCCCGAGCTGATCCGCCGCTCCGCCCCGGCCGACCTGGCCCCGACCGTCCTCTTCCGGGTCGGCCTGGCCGATGAATACCTCACCGTCGAGTCGCCCGTCGGGCCGGTCTTCGTGGCGCGCAACGGCCGGGGCGTGTCGGCCACTGGTCCCGCCTTCGCAGCCGAAGCCGCCGCGGCCTTCGAGGCCGCCTTCGCCGCTCGCTTCGGACGGTCCATCCGCCCTGCGCTCCGCGCCGCCCGGGGGGAGACGGCCGCCCTGCGGGCCGCCCTGCAGGCCGGTCGAGGGCACGGCGTCCGCTTCGACCTGCGCGACACGACGCCCTTCGGGCGGGCCGTGCTGGACACCGCCCTGCGCATCCCGCGTGGCGAAGTGCGGCCCTACGGCTGGGTCGCGCGCGAGATCGGCCACGCGGCCGCCTTCCGCGCGGTCGGCTCGGCCCTTGGCCACAACCCGGTGCCGCTGCTCATCCCGTGCCACCGCGTGGTGCGCGCCGACGGCCGCATCGGCGACTACGCCTGGGGCAGTGAAGTGAAGCGGGCCGCCCTCATGACGGAAGGCCTTCAGCCGGTCGAGCTCGAACGAGCGGCCGTTCACGGCGAGCACTACGTGGGCAGTCATACGACCCGCATCGTGTGCCTGCCGACCTGCCACCACGCGCAGCGCATCACGCCGCGCCATCGCATCCCGTTCCGCACCCTCGCCGCCGCCGCCGGCGCGGGCTATCGACCCTGCCGCGACTGCCGGCCCTAGGGTTCGACGAGCGCAGCCGCCAGGGCCACGTACGAGTCGCGCAGGAGCCGGCTGACCTCCGGCCAGTAGGTCCGACCCGCACCGGTCGGACCGTCCGGATCGGCGGTCGCGCCGCGATCGCGCACCTCGGCCGCCATGCCCCGCAGCCGCCCGGCCTCCACGACCCGCTCCACGGGCAGGACGTAGAGCGCCGCGTAGAGCCGCGCGATGGCCTCGCCGGCCGCCTCGCCGGCCGTCAGGCCGATCTCGCGACGCACGACCCACCAGCGCAGCTCACGCCGGCCGACCTCTTCGACGTCGACGGACGCCGGCACGCCCAGGACGCGGTAACCCCGTACGACGTCGGGCAGGAACCGGTCGTAGTCGCCGGTCGATCGAGCGAAGCCGACAGCGCCCTTGGTCAACCAGACGGCCGCCACGAGCGCCCGGGGCCAGGAGACGCGCGCCTGTTCGTGTTCGGCCTGGATCAGCAGGGCGAACAGACGCAGGGGCTGGCGGCGGTAGTAGGCCTGCCACATGCGCAGCTCCAGGCGGGCCAGGCGGATCGGATCGAAGTGGCGCCCCCAGGCGAGATCCAGGTCGGTCATGCGCGCAAGACTAACGGCTGGGGAGCGTCCGGATCGCGCCCGGGGCGCCAGGGCGGGCCGACATCGATCTCGTCGGCGGCATCGACCTCCTCCGACTCCAGGGCTGTCCCATGGCGCGGCTCGAAGAACGTCGTGGCGATGAGCGTGGGCACCACGGCGGAAAGGATGACCACCGTGACGAGCACGGTATACGTTGCCTGGTCGATGTAGCCGTTCGTGAGGCCGAACAGGGCCGCGATCGTGCCGAAGGTCAGGCCGGTCGACATCAGGAGAGTGGTGTAGTTCGCGTCGCGCACGGGCAGGCCGAAGGCGCGTGCGGCGGGCCACACACCGATCACCTTGGCTACGAGCTTGACCGTGAAGAAGAGCCCGATGAGGCCCGCCCCCGCCACGACGGCCGGCAGCGACACGAACAGGCCGGCTTTCAGGAAGTAGAAGGGCGTGAGTAGTGCGAAGGCCGTCGCCCGAAGGCGTCGCACGAGCACTCGGTCCCCGGCGAATACGCCAGCCAGGGCGAGACCCATGAGATAGGCCGGCAACACCGCCTCGCTGCCAGCGGCCTGCGCCAGCCCACCCAGGAGCAACAGGACGAACAGCACGAACTTGAGCTCGGGCTCCGAGACACGATCGGGCACCCTGGCGATGAGCGACCGGGTGAGGCGCGGGGCAACGATGATACCGATGGCTGTGGCGACGCCGAAGACGACCAGCAGGGGACTGAGATCGGCGAACAGCACCCCCAGGAATAGCACCGTGCCAAGGTCGGTGACGAAGCAGGCGGCCAGGATGAGCTTGCCGAGCTCCTGGCTGGCCAGACCCGACTCGATCATCACCGCGTACACGACGGCGACGGATGTGGTCGACAAGGCGAGGCCGGCGATCTCGGCCGCCGGGAGCCCCCACCCCAGGACGAAGCGCGCCACGGCGAAGGCGGCGAGGGCCGGCAGGACGAAACTGACGCTGCCGATGACGAGGCTCGTACGCAGATGGCGCCTCAGGGCCGTCGGCTCGATCTCTGCCCCGGCGAGGAACGTCAGCACGACGGCCCCGAGGCCGGCCAGGAGATCGATCCATGTATTCGTCTGCAGGCCGAGGAAGTTGCCGCCGATCACGCCCAGGGCGATCTCGACCAGGGCGACCGAGACCCCGATACGGATCGACACGAGACTGGCGAGCAGCGCGAGCCCGATCCAGAGCGCCGCGACCAGGTACATGTTGTCCACGTCCGAACCTCCCGGGCCACATGAACTGGCCCCTGTCTGACGATCAGGCAGGAGCCATCAGCCGGGGGGCGGTTCAGGCGCGCGGCGCCTCGGCGGGAACCATCGCCGTCAGCGCCACAGTAGTGGCCGCGCCGCCCGATGGTCAATGGCGCGCGGGTCAGGTCGGCCGGCGGGCGCCTGGCTCGCGTTCCTCGAGCGCCCAATGGATGCCCCACCGGTCAAGGACATCCAGGTACGGCTTTGGCTCGAAGGCCTCAGGGCCGAGGACCCCTTTGCCGGACCAGGTCCCGCTGGCCAGGAGCTCCATGCCTACGACCGGGTTGAAGCCCGTCTGCCAGCCCACCGCTTGGAGCTTGAAGTCGCGCCACGTCTCCTCGGCGACCGTCTTCTGGTAGAGGTACACCTCTCGCGGCTTGCCGTCCTTGCGGCCGATGACCCACGTACCGACGATGGCGCGACCCTTCATGTGGTCGCCCACATGCGCCGGGTCGGGCGTCAGGGCGGCGACGACATCCCGTGGGGCGACGTGCACGCCCTTGACGGTGATCGGCCTCGTGCCGTCCAGGCCGAGCTTGTGGAGCGTGCGGAGGATGTCGATGAACTCGGTGCCCAGGGCGTACTTGAAGGTGACCTTGCGGCAGTCCACCCCGCGCGGCACGAGGACCACCTCCTCGTGCTCGACGTTGACGCACTCGACCGGCCCGATGCCCTCCGGGAAGACGAACGACTCGGGCGCCGAGAACGGCTCGGTCGTGTGGAACCCGCCCTCGCGCTCCCAGATGAGCGGCGGATTGAGGCACTCCTCGATGGTCGTCCAGATGGAGAAGACGGGCGCGAATGCGTAGCCCTCGATGTACAGGTCGCCGCCGTCGCGCACGTGGACTTCGTCGACCTCATCGAAGAGGTGCTGGGCGGCGTACCGGGCGAACACGTCCGTCAGGCCGGGGTCCATGCCCAGGCCAAGCACCGCCAGCCGACCCGCCGCGCGCCACTGCTCGTGCCTGGCGAACTGGTAGGCGCCGAGCAGCACGCCCGGGTTGTGGAACGGGTCGCCGGTGTCCGGCACGGACAGGCTGACGGCCATGTCCATGTAGCCCACACCGGCCTCGAAGGCGGCGTCGAAGAGATCGGGCACGAAGCGCGGGTCGGCCGCGTTCATGACCAGATCGACGCCATGACGGCGGGCGAGCTGGACCACGGAGGCGATGTCGCCGGCGTCCACGAACTCAGCAGGGAACGTGTCGGCGGCTCCGTCACCGAGCATCGCCTGGACCTCGCGCGCGCGGCCGACGTTGTAGTCAGCGAGCACCATCGACTCCAGCCACGGCTTGCCGCGGGCGATCTTGGCGATCGCCTCACCGACCGTGCCGGCACCAACGAGAAGCACCTTGAGACGCGCCACGAACCCTCCGAATCCGAATCGAGACCATCAACCGGGGACGGATATCGTACGGGTTGACGAGCAGCCGCGTCGGTGGCCGCGCGCGAATCAGGGCCGACGATCAGACGGGCTTGAAGGCCTCGAAGGGCTGGCGGCAGTCGGCGCAGTAGTGCTGCGACCGGCACAGCGTCGGGCCGAAGGCGTTCTCCTGCCGGGTCCGGCGTGAGCCGCAGTACGGGCACGTGGCGCGTGGCCTGACCTGGAGGAGCTGCGCCCCACCGGGCAGGGGCGGGGCGAAACCGCTCAGGCGGAGGTGCTCGCGCCCGGCGGCGGTGATGCGATCGCTGGTCCACGGCTCGGCGAACGTGAAGGTCACGGCCACGTCGGCGCCCGGCGCGAGATCGCGCAGCCGGTCGCGGACGGCGTCGCGCATCACGTCGAGAGCGGGACAACCCACGAACGTGGGCAGCAACTCCACGCCGATCCGTGGCCCCTCGACTGCGATGTGGTGGACCACGCCAAGGTCGACCACCGAGATGGCCGGGATCTCCGGATCGGGCACGTCCGCCAGGGCGGCCCAGACCTCCGCGACCGTCGGCGTAGCAGCTGGGACGACCGCGACGCTCACCAGGTGGCCACCGGGTCCAGGTTCCGTACGGCGGTGAACTCGCCCCACAGCCACCGGAACCCATCGCTGTGCAGGGTCCGTCCGGTTGACGGGTCGGCGGCCGGGCCGGGGGTGGGCAGGTCGAGAACGTCGAATCTGGGCACCAGGCTCAGCCGCCACTCGTCGGCCAGGGCGGCGTTGGGGCGGTCCAGGATCCCGGCCGCCACCAGGTCAGCCTCGCCAGGGAGCGGTGTGAAGACGGTCGCCGCGTCGGGTGCGAGGGCGCGCAACGCGGCGAGCAGCCGGGTGCGGCCCTCGGGATGCGCGTCGGCGAGGCGTCGCAGCCAGCCTTCCGCGTGGGCCAGGTGGTATGTCTCCTCGCGGCGGATCTTGGCCACCAGCCCGGCGAGGGGCAGGAAGGTCGACTCGGCCAGCGCCGCCAGGCGGACGGCGTCCGCCGTCTCGTACAGGTAGCGCCGCGCGATGGTGAAGGCCCAGTCGGTCCGCGGATGGTCGACCAGGCGGCAGTGGCGGAACGCGTCGGGCGGTCGGTCGTAGGCGATCGCGTCGGGATCGCGCCCGGTCAGCTCGCCGAGCAGCGAGTACAAGGCGCGTGCGTGGCCGATCTCGTCCTGGGCGATCGAGCTCATGGCCACGTCCTCTTCGAGGAGCGGCGCGATGCCGGTCCACTCGGAGTCCCAGTAGCCGATCACGAACTCGTCATCCGCCATCGCGAGCAGGAGATCCTCGAGACCCGCCAGCAACCCTGCTTCGAGGCCATAGTCCAGCGTCATCCGGCGTCCGCGCCTTTCGCCCGCCCGGCGCCCGCCACGCGCTTGGCCTGCCCGGAACGGGCGCGCGCCTGGTCGAGCTTCTCGCGCATGACGTAACCGCCGGGCTTCTTGAACGATCGATCGAGCGGCGGCTGGAGCCAGTCGGGGTCGTCGAGCACGCCGATGTCGGCCCGCCGCACGATCCACAGGCGCGTGCTCTCCTGGCGACGGCCATACAACTCGCGCGCGTAGTGCATGGCCAGCTCGGGGTCGGGCGCCATCACGCTGCCGCCGTGGCGCATCGGGTCGCCGTCCTTCTCCTGGCGGAAGACCTCGTAGGGCTCCAGACGTGGCTTGCGTGTGGGCATCTTGTCGTCTGGGCTCAGGCGGCGGCCGCGGCCGGCGCGCCCAGGATCGTCCGGCGCACCCACGCCGTCTCCTCCAGGTTGGCACGCCGGAACTCCAGGCGCTCCTGCGAACGCGGGCCGTGGTTGGTCACCACGGTTCGCAGCTCCTGCCAGTCGGGCTCGCTGTAGCGCCACGTCGCCTCGGCCTCGTCGTAGCACAGCTCGGCGTCGGGGATCGCCAGGCCCAGCTCGCGGATGCGCGGGACGTAGATGCCCAGGAACTCCTGGCGCAGCTCCTCGCTCGTCCTGGCCTTGATGCGCCAGTACAGGTCGCGGTCCTTCTCGCGCGGCGTGCGCGGACCGTGCATCTGCATCAGGGGGCCCCACCACCGGTCGAGCGCCTCCTGGACGAGGTCGAACTGGGCCGGCGTGCCGTTGACCAGGGTCACCACCACGTCGCGCCCGTGCATGATGTGGACCGACTCCTCCCAGCAGATCTTGCGCATCGTCCGCGCGTACGGTCCGTAGGACGAGTCGCGCAGCGCCTGCTGGGCGACGATGGCCGCCGCGTCGACCAGCCAGGCGATGACGCCCACGTCGCCCCAGCTGTGGGTGGGGTAGTGGAAGACGTTGTGGAACTTGGTGCGGCCGGCGAGCAGGTCCGCGAACATCGCCTCGCGCGGCTTGCCCAGGTCCTCTGCCACCCGATACAGCAGCTGGGCGTGGCCGACCTCGTCCTGCACCTTGGCCGTGAGCGCGAGTTTGCGTCGCAGCGTCGGTGCACGGAGCAGCCACTCGCGCTCCGGGAGGACGCCCATCAGCTCGCTGTTGGCGTGCATCTCCACGAAACGCAGGACGCTCTCGCGGTACTCGTCCGGCATCCAGTCGCCGGCTTCGATCTTGCCGCCGGCCTGCACGTGCGCCTCAAAGGCGCGGTACCGCTCGTCTTGACTCAGCCGGGCGTCGTTGTGGGGCAGGTGCGTCCGCTCGCGCGGCGGCAGGATCGGATCCAGGGCCAGCGGGTCGGTCACGGCTGGGCCTCCTCGGTAGTGGGCATGACCATCGCCTGCAGGCCGCGCATGAAGATCGACAGGTATGCGTCGGCGACCGCCGCCGTGTCGAGCGCACCATCTGGGTGGTACCAGGCGGAGATGCCGTTCAGCGCCGCCAGGATGGCGCGCCCGGTCACGGCCGCATCGGCTGGTCCGTCAAGTGACCTTAGCGAGCCGTCCCGCACACCTTCGACGAGGAGGCCGCGCAGGACAGCCTCGTAGGCCTCGCGGCGAGCCGCGATCTCGACCCGATGGGGCTCGTCGAGGAAGCGCCAGTCCTGCAGGAACACCGCCGCGTCTTCCCGCTCGCCTGCGACGATCTCCACATGGGCCCGGATCAGCACGGCCAGGCGCGCCGCGGAAGGCCCGGGGCTCGCGAGCGCCGCGTCGGCGGCCAGGCGGAAGCGTTCCGCCACGCGCCACACGATCGACCAGAGGAGCGCCTCCTTGGACGCCACGTGGGCATAGAGGCTGGCGCCCTGGAGGTCGACGCCCCGGGCGATCTCGCGCACGCTCGTCGCTGCATACCCACGCTCGCGGAACAGGGCACTGGCGACGTCGTCGATCTGCTGGCGGCGGGTGTCGACCATGGGTCCTCTGAGGCGCGCCGAACGAACGCTCGTTAGGGAGGCTACCGCGAGGGGCCGGGGCCGGTCAAGCGGCGCCACGGTCGGAATGTGTTCATATCCCAACCCGGGTGGTACTCGAGCAGGTTGACCGGCCAGGATGGCCTGCATCGGGTCTCGACGGCCGCGCTTGCACGCTCGACAACCGATCGGCAGCGGTCCAGTCGCCCGTCGCTGGGCCCTGGATCTGACCCGATACCACCCGCGTTGGTATCTAACCAGGTTCATTGCCGGCGGCGGGCACGGTAGGCTACGGCCCGTGGTGCGCACGCGGCTGACGCTCCAGACGATCGACCTCCACTGCGGCGGCGAGCCGCTGCGCCTGATCACCAGCGGCTATCCGCCCGTGCCGATGGGCACGGTGCTCGAACGGCGGCGCTGGATCGGGCGCCATGCGGATCACGTGCGCCGGACGCTGGTACTAGAGCCTCGCGGCCATCGCGACATGTACGCTGCCGTGCTCCTGCCGCCCGGCCGGCCCGACGCTGACCTGACGGTCCTCTTCATGCACAACGAGGGCTACTCGACGATGTGTGGGCACGGCACGATCGCCCTGGCCACGGCGCTCGTGGAAGAAGGCCTCTTCCCAGCGGCCGAACCCGAGACGGTCATCCGCTTCGAGGCGCCGGCCGGCCTGGTGACCGCGCACGTGGGCGTGCGCCGCGCCGCGCCCGACGGTGCGCCCGAGGTGACCGGCGTGCGCTTCGACAACGTGCCCGCGTACCTCGCCGCACGCGACCTGGCTGTCCGTCCCGATGGGCTCGACCTGCCCGATGACCGACCGCTGGCCGTGGACATCGGCTTCGGCGGGGCCTACTACGGCATCGTCGACGCGGCCGCCATGGGGCTGCGCGTCGTGCCTGCGCAGACGGAGGCGCTCACCCGTGCCGGCGCGGCCATCACCGAGCTGCTGCGCCGGGACCACGTGCCGACCCACCCGACCGACCCGGACCTGGGCTTCATCTACGGCACGATCATCGTCGACGGCGAGCCGGCCACCGCTCCGGATGGGCGCGCGGCGGACGCCGACATGCGCAACGTGACGGTCTTCGCCGACGTGGAGGTGGACCGTTCGCCGTGCGGCTCGGGCACCTCCGCCCTGCTCGCGCAGGCCGCCACGCGGGGGTCGCTGCGCGTCGGCGACACAGTGCGCAACGCGAGCCTGACCGGCGCCATCTTCGAAGGGCGGCTGGATGGCCCGGCCCGCATCGGCGCCGAGCCGGCCTGGCAGACGAGCGTCGCCGGCACCGCGTACGTGACCGGGTACGCCACATACGTGGTCGACGAGCGCGATCCGCTCGGCGACGGCTTCCTGCTGCGCTGATGGCGGGGTATGCCGATCGGCGGCGGCGCCGGCGCAGCCGCCCGACCGCCCGCGCCAGCGAGGCCGCGGCGGCCGCGCTCCAGATGCCGGCCAGCGTGGTCGCCCAGCGGCTGGGCATCGC
>JBIOID010000015.1:0-16496 GCA_044449585.1 Candidatus Limnocylindrales bacterium | reverse complement strand
GGACCTGGGCGCGGTCTTCTTCGAGACGGCCGGCTGGGAGCGGCCCTACTGGTACGAGAGCAACGCCCCGCTCCTGGCCGAGTTCGGCGACCGCGTCATGCCGCGCGAGGCGGAGTGGGAGGCACGCTGGTGGTCGCCGCTCATCAACGCCGAGCACCTCGCCATGCGCGAGCGAGCGGGCATCGTGGACCTGTCCGCCTTCGCCATCTTCGATGTCACCGGCCCCGGCGCCGCGGCCGCGCTGGAGCACCTGTGCGTGGCCCGCATCGACGTGCCGGTCGGTCGCGTCGTCTACACGCCGCTGCTCAACGAGGCGGGCGGCATCTACGCCGACCTGACCATCATGCGGCTGGGCGAGCGGCACTTCCGGGTCGTCACCGGTGGTGGCCTGGGCATGCGCGACAAGCAGTGGTTCCTTGACCACCTGCCGGCCGACGGCTCGGCCCAGCTGTTCGACGCGACGGGCGCCTGGACCACGATCGGGGTGTGGGGGCCGCGGGCGCGCGACCTCGTGCAGGCGACCACGGCGGCGGACATGGGCCACGCCGCGTTCCCCTTCGCCACCTGCCGCCCGGTCGACATCGGCGGCGTGCGCACGCTCGCCTCGCGCATCAGCTACGTGGGCGAGCTGGGCTGGGAGATCCACGTCCCGATCGAGCAGGGGGCGCGGGTGTGGGACACCCTGTGGGACGCCGGCCGGCCGCACGGCCTCGTGCCGGTGGGCATCGGCACGTATGCCGTGACTGCTCGGCTGGAGAAGGGCTACCGGGCCCACGGCAACGAGCTGGAGCTGGAGTTCGACCTGGTCGACGCGGGCATGGCCAGGGCGACCGTCAAGGAGGGCGACTTCGTGGGGCGCGGCGCGTACCTGGCCCAGCGGGCCGCCCCGCCCGTGGCCGTCCTGTGCACCCTGACCGTCGACGACCCGACCTCGTCCAGCGGTGTCAAGCGCTACATGCTCGGCCGCGAGCCGATCACGACACCGGACGGCAAGCCGCTGGTCGATGCCAAGGGCCGCCGCTCGTACGTCACCAGCGCCGGCTCCGGGCCGTCGCTGGGCAAGCACCTGCTGATGAGCTACCTGCCGCCGGGGCAGGCGGTCGTGGGCATGAAGCTGCAGGTCGAGTACTTCGGCGAGCAGTACCCGGTGTCGGTGGCCGTGGTCGGCGCGACGCCGCTCTTCGACCCGACCAACGACCGCATCCGCCGCTGAAGCGCGGCCGATGCACATCCTCGTCGCCGTCAAGCGGGTGCCCCTCACCGGGGGCCGCATCACGCTGACCGCCGACGGGCAGGCGATGGATACGCGCTACCTTGGTTTCGCGGTCAGTCCCCACGAGGAGTGCGCCGTCGAGGAGGCCGTCCGCCTGGTCGAGGCGCACGGCGGGTCGAGTGCGGTCCTGACGCTCGGGCCGCCGGAGGCGGAGGAACAGCTGCGCGACGCCATGGCCGTTGGCATCGACCGTGCCGTGCTGCTGCAGGCAGAGGGTGAGTGGGACCCGGCGGCCACGGCCGACGCGATCACCGAGGTGGTCCGCAGCCAGGAGGCGTCCCACGGGCCGTTCGACCTGATCATGTTCGGCAACGAGGCAGCCGACACGGGCGACTTCCAGGTCGCGATCCGCGTCGCGGTCGCGCTCGACCGGCCGTGCCTCAGCGGCCTCAAAGGCCTGACCACGACGGGCGGCCGGCTGCAGGGCCGGCGCGAGGCGTCGGGCGGCGGTTGGGAGACGTACGACGTGCCCCTGCCGGCCGTGGCCAGTGTGAAGGAGGGCCTCAACCTGCCGCGCTACCCCTCGGTCCCCGGTCGCCTGCGTGCCAAGCGCAGGGAGATCGAAGTGGTGCAGCCCGCGCCCCGCCCGGCCGGCCTCGTCAAGCTGAGCCTGCGCGTGCCGGTGGAACAGCGGGCGGCGGTCGAGATCCTGGGCCGTGGCGCCGACGCGGCCCCCGCCGTCGTGGACATGTTCGAGCGCATCGGGGTCCTGGACGCATGAGCCGGTCGACGCTCCGTCGTTCCGCTGCGAGTCCCCGGCGTCGCCGGACGTCTGCATGCGCCAGGGCGCGCTCGCTGCATGGGCGCTGGGAGCGCAGCGGGGTCGCTCAACCACCTGAGATGGGCGGCCGCGTGCGCCGCGGGGACACGACGAGACCCGATCCCGGTCGCCTCGGACCTCCGCGGGCCTCGACACGCGCTCGACGGCGCGATGCGATCCTGGTGGTGGGACCTTCCGGTGGCCGCGTCCGGTTCCGAACCGTTCCTTGCGGACTCGCCACGTGCGTACAGCGCCCATGCAGCGGGCACCGGACGCAACGGACCCGCCGGAGACATCCCTCATGAGCGGGCCTGTCCTGGCCCTGGTGGAGTACGCCGGCGGGGAGGCCGACCGCCTGTCGCTGGAGGCGCTGGCGCTCGGGCGGCGGCTCGCCGAGGCGCTCGGCGGGTCCCTGGAGGCGGTAGTCGTCGGGGCCGGCGATCGGGGGCTCGCGGTGGGCCTGGGCGCCCACGGCGTGAGTCGGGTGCACCTGGTGCTGTCGGATCGCCTGGCCGACTACGCGCCGATGGCCTGGGCGGCGGCACTGGCCCAGGTCGCGGCGGGGACCGATACGCCGGTCGTGCTGGCGGCGGGCAGCGACCGCGGCAACGAGGTCATGGCCTACCTGGCCGCCCGCCTGGACCTGCCGATGGCGGCCAACGTCCTCGACGTGACCTCGACCGACCCGTTCCTGCTCACGCGGCAACGGTGGGCCGGCAGCCTGCTCGAGGACGCGCGGCTGGATGCCCAGGTGCACCTGCTGACCGTCGCGCCGCACGGCGTGGCGGTCGACGAGCGGGGGGGCGCCCAGCCGGCCGCGGTGGTCGAGGTCACGCCGGTCCTCAGCGATGACGACCTGGCCGTCCGCGTCACCGGCCACGAGGCTCGTGCCTCGGGCGGGATCGCCCTCGGGGACGCACGGGTCGTGGTCGGCGGCGGGCGCGGCGTGGGCAGCACGGCCGCCTTTGCCGAACTCGAGGACCTGGCCGGGCTGCTGGGCGCGGCCGTGGGCGTGTCACGCGCGGTCACGAGCGCCGGCTGGCGCCCCCACACCGAGCAGATCGGCCAGACCGGGCAGCGCATCGCGCCCGAGCTGTACATCGCGTGCGGCATCAGCGGCGCGATCCAGCACATCGTCGGCTGCAAGGCGTCCAAGCGCATCCTGGCCATCAACCCCGACGGCGACGCACCGATCATGGGCGTGGCCACCTACGCCGTGCTGGGCGACCTCCACGCCGTGGTGCCTGCCGTCAGTGCCGAGATCCGCCGCCGAAGAGAGGCATGAACCCGCCCGTCACACCCGGGTGACAGTCAGCAACGTCTCCAGGCCCTCGAAGTCGGCCGGGTTGCGGGTATACAGCGGCAGCCCGTTAGCGACGGCGATCGAGGCGATCAGGAGGTCCGCCACGCGCCGCCGATGCGAGCGCCCGGCGGCCGCGACCGCCGCGACGACGAGACCATAGCTGCGGGCCGCGGCACGATCGAACGGCAGTGGCTCGAAGAGCGCCTCAGCCTGCTGGAGCGTGGCCTGGCGTCGGGCACGCTCAGCGGGCTCGCTGGCGAGATGTGGACCAGCGGCCAGCTCGGCCAGCGTGATCGAGGACACGGCGACCTCATCGGGCAGCGCGGCCATCACGGCCGGATCCGCCCAATCGATGACCACTGAGGTGTCGATCAGGCCCGCACTCATGGGAGGGTCGGGTCCACCACGCGATCGAGATCGGCCCGGAACTGCCGCCAGTCGACCCGAGGGCTCCCGGCGACTGCCGCGCCAAGCTCGTCACGGGTCATGAATCGCCGGCGCGGCGCGGTGATCGGCCGGAGTTCCGCGACAGGCGTCCCATTGCGCGTGACGACGAAGGTCTCGCCGGCCGCGACCGCCGCCATCACGACGGCATTCTGGTTGCGCAGCTCGCGCTGCGGGATGACCTTGCTCACGTAGTAACTGTAGCACAAGCGCTACGCGCCGCTACAGGCCCGGACTGGGCGCCGCCTGACGCCGTGCGAAGCCTTGACGCGTCAACTCGATCAGGTCGTCCATGGGATCAGGCCTGGCGGACGCGGGCGGAGATGCGGCCAGCGGCCGCCACGACCTCGGCCGCGATCGCGGCCGATGATCCAGCGTCGGCCGGGAAACGATACGACGGTCCGTGCACGTGGATGGCCGCCACGACCTCGCCGTCCTCGTCGGCCAGGGCGGCCGCGACGGAGGTGATGCCCTCGGCGACCTCGTCGGCCGTCCACGCGTACCCGTCAAACAGCACGCGGCGCAGGCGCTCGCGCACCGCTGGCGGATCGACGACGGTCTCCGCGGTGAACCGCTCCAGCGGCCCGGCCAACAGCACCTCGACGTCGGCGGGCAGCATGTGGGCCAGCATGACCAGGCCCGACGACACGGCATGCATCGGCAGGCGGGTGCCCGTCCAGTCGCGCACGCCGACGGGGTGCGGGCTGTCGACCTGGTCGACATAGTGGACCAGGTAGCCGTCGGGGATGGAGAGGCCGGCGGCTTCCCCGACCGACCGCGCCAGGGTCACCAGGTGGGGCCGCGCCAGCGCCACCAGGCTGCGGGTCGGCCGCACGCCGGCGGCGAGCGCCACCAGCCGCCCGCCGACACGGTAATCGGTGTGGCCGGGGACCTGCTCCACGGCGCCCGCGGTCACCAGCGCGGCGAGCAGGCGCGCCGTGGTGCTCTTGGGCAGACTGACTCGACCGGCCACCTCGGTCACTCCCAGCGGACCGTCGGCCAGGGCGGCCAGCACGGCGAAGGCCCGATCGATGGCCTGGACTCTGGACACCCGCTCTCCCGTCCGCTACGCTCCGGGGCAACCGTTCCATCATACGGCACCGTCCCGCATCGTGGAACGCAACCCCGAGGTTCCACAGCGCATGGCGCCGGACGACGAGACCATCGACCTGGCCGCTCTCTCCGACGAGGAGCTGACCGAGCAGATGCACAACGACCTCTACGACGGCATGGCCGCCGAGGTCGTGGAGGGCACGAACATCCTGCTCGGCCGCGGCTGGAGCGCCACGCGGGTGCTCGACGACGCGCTCGTGGCGGGCATGAAGATCGTGGGCATCGACTTTCGCGACGGCATCCTGTTCGTGCCGGAGGTCCTCCTGGCGGCCAATGCCATGAAGGCGGGCATGGCCATCCTGCGGCCGCTGCTGGCCGAGACCGGGGCCAAGCCGGTGGGCAAGGTCGTCATCGGCACGGTCAAGGGCGACATCCACGACATCGGCAAGAACCTGGTGGGCATGATGCTCGAGGGCGCCGGCTTCGAGGTCTTCGACCTCGGCGTCAATACCGACGCCGACAAGTTCCTGGCCGCCCTGGAGCTGCACCATCCCGACATCCTGGGCATGTCCGCCCTGCTGACCACGACCATGCCCTACATGAAGGTGGTCATCGACACGCTCAAGCAGAAGGGCCTGCGCGACGACTACATCGTGCTCGTCGGCGGCGCGCCGCTCAACGAGGAGTTCGGGGCCGCGGTGGGCGCCGACGCCTATTGCCGCGACGCGGGCATCGCGGCGGAGATGGCGCGCGAGCTCATCGACAAGCGGCGAGCCACGCATGCCGCCTGACGGCCGCACCCTGGTCATCGCCTGCGGAGCGCTGGCGAACGAGCTGGTCGCCCTGCGCGCGCGACCGGGGCTCGACCACCTCGACCTGGCCTGCCTGCCGGCCGCCCTGCATGACCGCCCGGAACGGATCCCGGACGCCGTCCGCCGGCGCATCCAGGCCGGGCGCGCGACCCACGAGCGGATCTTCGTGGCCTACGCCGACTGCGGCACCGGCGGTCTGCTCGATCGCGTGTTGCGCGAGGAGGGCGTCGAGCGGCTGCCCGGCGCCCACTGCTACCAGGTCTTCGCCGGCGAGGCTGCCTTCGACCGGCTGATGGCCGATGAGCCGGCGACCTTCTTCCTGACCGACTTCCTGGCCCGCAACTTCGAGCGGCTGGTCGTGCGGGGCCTGGGGCTCGAACGGCACCCGGAACTCGAGACGGTCTACTTCGGCGGCTATCGGCGGCTGGTCTACCTGGCCCAGACGGAGGACGCGGACCTGCGGCGCCTCGCCCAGGGCGCCGCCGACCGCCTGGGCCTGACGTTCGAGCTCCGCCTGACCGGCTACGGTGGCCTGGCCGCCGCCCTCGAGGCGCTGGCCGGGGTGGCCGACGTGACGGCGCTGCGGGCCGCCCCGCCGGCAGCGACCGGGGCGGCCTAGATGGCGGGCACCCTGACCGTCATCTGGTGGCGCGACATCCCCGCCCAGGTGGTGGTCCGCGACGGCCGGCAGACGGCCAAGATCGTGCTCCACCCGCGGTTCCAGGTGGCCATCGACAAGGCCGCCGTGAAGGCCGGCCGACGGGCCATGGACGATTACATCGCCGAGTGGCGCAAGACGCAGGCCCCGTGCGCGGGCGAGCCCGGTCCGGCAGCCATGGCCGAGGCGGCACGCCTCGAGGCGGCGTACCCGCGCGGTGTCCTGGCACGCCTCATCACCGCCGGCGGCCGGGACGAGACCACCGCCACGAGCGGGCCGGCATGACCCACACGGTCATCAGTTCGGCCACTCGCGAGGTCGTCATCGGCGACGACCAGCCGTTCGTGATCATCGGCGAACGCATCAATCCGACCGGCCGCAAGCTCCTCGCGGAGGAGATGCGAGCCGGTGATCTGAGCCGTGTCGAGCGGGACACGATCGCCCAGGTCGAGGCGGGCGCCCACATGCTGGACGTCAACGCCGGCGTGCCGCTGGCCGACGAGCCGGCCATCCTGGCGCGCACGGTCCGCCTCGTCCAGAGCCTGACCGATCTGCCCCTGTCCATCGATTCGTCCATCGTGGAGGCGCTGGCGGCCGGCCTGGCCGCCTACCAGGGCAAGGCGCTGGTCAACTCGGTGACGGGCGAGGACGAGCGCCTGGAACGGGTCCTGCCGCTGGTCCGTCGCTACGGCGCGGCGGTCGTCGCCATCTCCAACGACGAGACCGGCATCTCGGAGGATCCAGACGTGCGCTTCGCGGTCGCGCGGCGCATCGTGGAGCGCGCCATGGACCACGGCATCCCCCGGGCCGACGTGATCGTCGATCCCCTGCTCATGCCCATCGGGGCCCTGCCCATGGCGGGCCGCCAGGTGTTCCGCATCCTGAATCGGCTGCGCGATGAGCTGCACGTCAACACCATCTGTGGCGCCTCCAACGTCAGCTTCGGCCTGCCCCACCGCGCGGGCATCAACGGCGCCTACCTGGCGATGGCCATCGCCAGTGGTCTGACCTGCGCCATCACCAACCCGCTGGCGGAGGGCGTGCGCCAGGCCGTCATGGCGGCCGACGTGCTGATGGGCAACGACCCGGAGTGCGGGCGCTGGATCCAGCGCTACCGCGAGGTGCCCCTCGACGGCGAACCGGGACGGCGCGTCAACCGCCGCCGAGCGGCCGTCGCCGGCACCGCCGGCTGACCGGCCAGGCACCACCGCCGTGACCGGGGTGGCCCATCCGCTGGTCGTCTTCACGCCGTCCGGGCGGCGCGGCCACTTCGATCACGGCACCACGATCCTCGATGCGGCACGGTCGCTCGGCGTGGACGTCGATTCGGTGTGCGGCGGACGGGGCATGTGCGGCCGTTGCCAGGTCCAGCAGAGCCTGGGCAGCTTCCCCAAGCTGGGCCTCGTCTCGACCGCCGACCACCTCGCCCCGGCCGGTGCGGTGGAGGCGGCCTATGCCCGGCAGCACGGCCTGGCCGCCGAGCGGCGCCTGTCGTGCACCGCCGTGCTCCATGGCGACGCGGTCATCGACGTGCCCCCCGAGAGCCAGGTGCACCGCCAGGTCGTGCGCAAGGAGCTGGCCCGACGCGCCTTCGAGATCGACCCGGTCGTGCGCCTCCACTACGTCCAGGTGGCTCCGCCGGTGCTGGCCTCGCCGCGCGGCGACCTGGCGCGCCTGAAGGACGCCCTGGCGGTGGAATGGCAGCTCACGGACCTGGTGGCCGATCTCCAGGTGGTGCGCGCCCTGCCGGCGGCGCTGGAAGCGGGTGGCTTCGGCGTCACGGTGGCGGTGCACGAGGGCCGCGCCATCATCGCCGTCTGGCCCGGGCTGCACGAGCGGGCGCTCGGCGTGGCGATCGACGTCGGCTCGACGACCATCGCCGCCCACCTGGCGGATCTGGCCGACGGCGGCGTCCTCGCCTCCGACGGCGTGATGAACCCGCAGATCCGCTTCGGTGAGGACCTGATGAGCCGCGTCTCGTACGCCATGATGCACCGCGACGGGGCGGCCGCCATGACGCGCGTCGTCCGCGCGGCGGTGGCCAAGCTGGTCGCCGGCCTGGCCGCGCGAGCGGGCGTGCCCGCGACCGACATCCTGGCCGTGACGGTGGTGGGCAACCCGATCATGCATCACCTGTTGCTGGGCCTTGATCCGATCCCCCTGGGGACCGCGCCGTTCACGCTGGCCACGGACGAGGCCGTGCAGACCGCCGCGGCCGAGATCGGCGTGCGCGCCCATCCCGGCGCGCGGCTGTATGTGCTGCCCTGCATCGCGGGCCACGTCGGGGCCGACACGGCCGGCGTGATCCTGGCCGAGGAACCCGGGCGCGGCGGCGTGCACCTCGTGGTCGACGTGGGCACCAACGCCGAGATCGTGCTCGGCCACGACGGGCGCCTGCTGGCCGCATCAAGCCCGACCGGGCCGGCGTTCGAGGGCGCGCAGATCAGCGGCGGACAGCGGGCCGCGCCGGGCGCCATCGAACGGGTGCGTGTGGACCCGGTCACTCTGGAACCGCGCTTCAAGGTCATCGGCTGCCCCGCCTGGTCCGATGAGCCGGGCTTTGCTCGCGAGGTCATGGCAGTCGGGGTCACCGGCATCTGCGGGTCGGGCATCGTGGAGGTCATGGCCCAGCTGTTCCTGGCTGGCGTGATCACCGCCGACGGCGTCATCGACGGCGCGCTGGCCGCCCGGACGCCGCGGGTCATACCGGACGGCCGCACGTTCAGCTACCTGCTCCATGCCGGGCCGCCCCGCGTGGTCATCACGCAGAACGATGTGCGCGCCATCCAGCTGGCTAAGGCCGCCCTCTACGCCGGTGCGCGGTTGTTGATGGATCATGCGCAGGTCGAGGCGGTGGACACCATCCACCTGGCCGGGGCCTTCGGCAGCCAGATCGATGGGCTCCAGGCGATGATCCTGGGCCTCGTGCCCGATTGCGCGCCCGACCACGTGCTGCCGGCCGGCAACGCGGCGGGCACCGGCGCCCTGATGGCCCTGCTCGCGCGGAGCGCCCGCACGGAGATCGAGGCCACCGTGCGGCGGGTGGAGAAGATCGAGACCGCCGTCGAACCGGCCTTCCAGGCCCACTTCGTGGATGCCCTCGCCTTCCCCCATCGCACGGCCGCCTATGCGCACCTCAGCCGGGTCGTGGCGCTGCCGCCGCGGGCGCCGGCCGGCACGACCGGGCGTTTGCGGCGTGGCGAGCGGGTCCGTCGAGCCACCGTCAGTGCCGCCAGCAGGGAGGACCCGTGATGGACGCGACCACGCCCCACCGCAGCGGCGGACGCGCCGCGCGCCAGGCCGCCCGGCTGCATCGCCAGCTCGAGCGGACGCCCTTCCTGACCCGGACGCTCAGGCCGTTCGAGGTCCTGGACGAAGAGGGCCTGGCGCTCATCGAGCACAACGCCGACACGATCCTCCAGGAGGTCGGTCTCGAGTTCCGGGGCGATCCGGCCGCCGTGGCGCTGCTGGCGGCGGCGGGCGCCGACGCGCAGGGTGAGCGCGTCCGGTTCCCGCGCGGGATGTGCCGTCGCATCGTCCAGGCGACCGCCCCGCGCGAGTTCACGCAGTACGCCCGCAACCCGCTCAACAACGTGCAGATCGGCGGCCTGGCGACCGTCTTCGCCCCCAACTACGGGTCGCCATTCGTACACGACCTGGACCGCGGCCGGCGGTACGGGACGCTCGAGGACTTCCGCAACTTCGTGAAGCTCGCCTACAGCAGCCCCTTCCTGCACCACTCCGGGGGGACCGTCTGCGAACCGGTCGACGTGCCCGTCAACAAGCGTCACCTGGACATGGTCTACAGCCACATCCGCTACTCCGACAAGCCGTTCATGGGCTCGGTCACGGCAGCCGAGCGCGCCCGCGACACGGTCGACATGGCCCGCCTGGTCTTCGGCGCCGAATTCGTCGACCAGCACGCGGTCGTGCTCAGCCTGATCAACGCCAACTCGCCCCTGGTGTGGGACGCGACCATGGTCGGTGCCGCGCGCGCCTACGCCGAGGCCAACCAGGCGACCCTCATGACGCCCTTCATCCTGGCCGGGGCGATGGCCCCCGTCACGGCCGCCGCGGTGTGCGCCCAGACGCTGGCTGAGGCGCTCGGTGGCATGGCCTTCGTGCAGCTCACGCGTCCCGGCGCGCCCGTCGTGCTGGGCTCGTTCGCCAGCTCCATGTCGATGCAGTCGGGGGCGCCCACCTTCGGCACGCCGGAACCGGCCCTCGTGCTCTACGCCATGGCCGCCCTGGCCCGGCGTCTGGGCGTCCCGTTCCGCTCCGGCGGCAGCCTGTGCGCCTCCAAGCTGCCCGACGCGCAGGCCGCCTACGAGTCGGCCGCGACGCTCCAGCCGACGGTCCTGGCGGGCGTCAACATCGTGCTCCATGCGGCCGGCTGGCTGGAGGGCGGCCTGACCTGCGGCTACGAGAAGTTCGTCATGGACGCCGACCAGTGCGGCATGATGGCCGTCTTCGCCAGGGGCATGGACCTGTCCGAGAATGGCCAGGCGCTCGAGGCCATCCTGGCCAACGAGCCCGGCACGCATTTCCTGGGCAGCGCCCACACCCTGGCCAACTTCGAGAGCGCTTTCTACCGCTCGGGCATCGCCAACTACGACAGCTTCGAGCAGTGGCAGGAGGACGGCGCGCTCGATACCGCCCAGCGGGCCAACCGGGTGTGGAAGCAGATGCTGGCCGATTACCAGGAACCGGCCCTCGACCCGGCCATCGAGGAGGCCCTGCTGGCCTTCATCGCCGCGCGCAAGGCGTCGATGCCCGACGCCCTCGCCTGAGGCGATGCCCGTCCGTGGCGCTCCCAGCCCGGCCGACCGCGCCGCCCTGGCCGCGCTCGTCGCGGCGCCCAAGTTCGAGCTGATCCCCCTCGCCAACGCCCTCGCCGAGGCCTCGGTCCTGCCGGCCGAGGCGACGGTCACGGTGACCTCGTCGCAGGCGCGCGGCATGGCTGCTTCGGTCGAGCTCTGCGGCGCGCTCCGGGAACGCGGCCACGACGTCGTGCCCCACCTGTCGGCTCACCTCATCCGCGATCGTGCCGAGCTGCGCGACCTGTTGCGCATCCTGGCCGGGATGGGCGTGCGACGAACCTTTGTGGTCGGCGGGGACGGACCGGTGACCGGGGACTTCCCCGACGGCCTGAGCCTGCTGCGAGCGATGGCCGACTCGGGGCACGACTTCACCGAGATCGGCGTGCCGTGCTACCCGGAGGGGCACCCCGCCATCAGCGACGCGCGCCTCGACGAGGTCCTGGTGGAGAAGGCCGCCTGGGCCGACTACATGGTCAGCCAGATGTGCTTCGACGCCGGGGTCATCTCGTCGTGGCTCCTCGCGCGACGGGCGCGCGGCCTCACCCTGCCGCTGCACCTGGGGCTCCCAGGGGCGGCACCGCTGCACCGCCTGATGAGCATCAGCGCCCGCATCGGGGTGGCCGACTCGCGGCGCTTCCTGACCAAGAACCCGCGCTTCGTCAGCCGCCTGCTGCTGGCGCCCGGCGGCTACCGCCCGGACGGCCTGCTCGACGCGCTGGCGTCCGTGGTGTCCGATCCGGCCGCCGCCGTGACCGGCCTGCACATCTTCACCTTCAACCAAGTCCAGTCGACCGAAGCCTGGCGCGCCCAGTACCTGGCCACGCTGCGCGGCCCGGCCGTCTAACGCGGCCGACGGCGTTGGCCGGGCGGGCGCAGACGCCCGCCCGTAACCCACTCGAAAGCCGGAACCTGCGAAGCTTCCACCCGACGGCCACAACGGTGGTCACGAGCGAGGAATGATCATCACGTCCGCCGGCCCCGAGACCGCAGGAGCCCCAGCTGCTGTCCGCCCACGCTTTCCTATCGTGGTGGGCTGAGCGATGCGCCTGCTGGTGGCCGAGGATGACGACGGCCTGCGCGAGGTGCTGGTCCTGGGCCTGACCGAGCAGGGCTACCAGGTCGACGCCGTGGCCCGCGGCGACGATGCCATCGACCAGCTCAAGTGGTACGAGTACGACGTGGCCATCATCGACTGGCGCATGCCCGGCGTGGCCGGCGTCGAGGTCGTGGCGTGGGCGCGCCACCACGAGCGGCCGACCGCGCTGCTCATGCTGACCGCGCGCGACGCGCCGCCGGATCGCATCCAGGGCCTGGACGCCGGAGCCGACGACTACCTGGTCAAACCGTTCGACTTCGGGGAGCTGCTGGCGCGCGTGCGGGCCCTGCAGCGACGGCCTCGCGGCATCGATGGGCCGGTCCTGACTCGCGGCCGCCTCCAGCTCGACCCGCGCACACGGCTCGTGACGGCCGACGGTGCGGAGCTCAGATTGACCGCCACGGAGTACCACATCCTGGAGCTGCTGCTCCGCCGCGCCCCGGCCGTGGTCGAGCGGAAGGCGATCGCCGAGCATGCCTGGGACGATGAGACCGACCCGCTCGGCTCCAACGCCATCGACGTCCAGCTCAGTCGCCTGCGCGCCAAGCTGACCGGCGGCGGCGTGCGCATCGTGACCGTGCGCGGCGCCGGCTACCGGCTCGAAGCGACATGACGACCCTGCGCCCGGAAGGCGTGCGCGGCGCCTCCATCCGCGTCGCACTCCTCGCGACGGCCCTCGTGGCGGTCGTCTACCTGGTCATCGCGGGCGCGGTCGTCGTGCTCGTGGCCCACGACCTCACGGCCCAGATCGACGACCACCTGATCGCCTCGCTGTCGCACATCGGCGATGAGCCCGGGGGGGCGCCCGACAACGGGTACGGGGCGCCGCCGCCCGATCGGCCGTTCGGTCCGGCCACGCTGGTCTGGACGGTCCGGGCGGACGGCAGCATCCAGGCCAACGACGCGGCAGCCATCCTGCCGGCCTCCGCCAAGCATGCGACCGCGCCGCAGACGGTGGATGTCGGCGGCGTCGCCGTGCGCGTGGCCGGCGCGAGTGCCGGCGACGACTACGTGATCGTGGGCCAGACGCTGGACAGCGTCGCGTCGGCCACGTCGACCATCCTGCTGGCCGAGGTGCTGATCGGCCCGCTGCTGCTGGTGGTCGTCTTCCTCGGCGCGTTCGCCATCGGGCGGCGCGTGGGCGCGCCCATCGAGCGCGCCCGGCAGCGCCAGCTGGCCTTCACGGCCGACGCCTCACATGAGCTGCGCACGCCGCTCTCGGTCATCGAGGCGCACGCGAGCCTGGCAGCCACCCAGCCGCGGACGGTCGAGTGGTACGCCGGCGCCTTCGCGCGGGTCGACCACGAGGCCCGTCGCATGCGTCGCCTGGTGGACGACCTGCTCTGGCTGGCCCGCTTCGATACGCTGCAGGGTCGTCCCGCGGCCGAGGCCGTCGACCTTGGAGTCATCGCGACCCAGGCGGTCGATCGCTTTGCGCCCATCGCCGAACGGCGGCGCCTGACGCTGGACGCCCGGGCGGCCGCCGACGCGGCCATCGTCGAGGCGCCGGCCGAGTGGCTCGACCGCCTCCTCGGCGTGTTGCTCGACAACGCCTGCAAGTACTCGCCGGAAGGCGGCACCGTCATCGTCACGGTCGGCGCCGACGGCGGCCGCGTGCGCCTGACCGTGGACGATGCCGGGCCGGGCATCCCGGCCGACCAGCACGCCCGCATCTTCGACCGGTTCCACCGGGCCACCACGGAGGGGGCCGGCGCGGGCCTGGGCCTGTCGATCGCCGATGCCATCGTGCGCGCCAGCCACGGCGCGTGGCGCCTGGGTCCCTCGCCGGCCGGTGGCGCGAGCCTGTCGGTGAGCTGGCCGCGCGCCCACGCCTGACACGTAACCCACTCGCAAGGCGCCGCCCGCGAGACTGGCGACATGAACGACGCACACCGACCTCCCGGCCGCCGCCGCGTGGCCCCGCCGTACGATGCCCGCCAGCGCGATGGCGTCCTCCGCCGCCTCCACCGCCTGACCATCGCCGCGGCCGCGGCCGGGACGGCCGGCATCGTCGTCCTGGGCAGCGCCGCGGCGCTCACGACGGCCGGCAAGGCCGCCGCCACGCCCGCGAGCATCGCCGAGGTGAGCACGACGACGGGCAGCGCCACGACGCAGTCGGCGGCCCCGACCGCCGGGGCGACGGCCGCGGCGACGGCGACCGCCGGCCAGCTCGCACCGTCGACCACGACGGTGACGCGCGGTTCGTCAGGGTCGGGGCTGGTCACCTCGGGCGGTTCCTGATGCCGGCCTGGTTGGCGCCCTCGGCGCCGCCGGCCGCCGCGAGCGGCGTCAGGCGATGGGCTGGAGTCTCACCACGGGGATGACCCGCTGCGTGCGGGTCTCGTACTCGGCGAAGCCGGGCATCAGCGCGGCCTGGACGTCGTAGAGGCGCCGCCGCTCCGCTCCATGGACCGGGGTGGCGACGGCGCGCCACGAGTCACCGCCGACCTCCACCGTCACCGTAGGGTGGGCCAGCAGGTTGTGGTACCAGGCGGGATGGGTCGGCGCGCCACCCTTGGAGGCGATGATCACGAAGGCGTCGCCGTCGCGCGTGTACGCCACAGGGCTGGTGCGCGGCAGGCCCGAACGGGCACCGGTCGTGGTCAGGAGCAGCAGCCGCCGCCCGGTCATGGGGCCCTGGGTGACGAGGCCCTTGTGGGCGCGCAGGTCGTCGACCATGCGGTCGTTGAAGCTACGGGGATCGGTCATCAGAGGGCTCCTGGGTTCACGCGGGTCGGTCGATCGGGGAGAGATTGATTGCACACGCAATCATATCACGCCTGGAACACCACCCGCCACCCGCGCGACCACCGTGAGGTAGCGCTGCGCTTCGTGCTCCCACGCCAATGCGACCATCCGCTCCGCAGCGGTGGCAAGGCGCGCCTCCCGCTCTGCCGGCTCATCGACGATGGCGGCCAGCACGTCGGCCAGGGAGGCAGCATCGCCTGACGCATAGCACCACACCGCTGCCGGTCCGAGGCGGCGCGTCACCAGCGGCAGGTCCGAGCAGAGGGCCGCCCGTCGCATCGCCGCGTACTCGAAGATCTTGGTCGAGATGCTGAGCTCGGTGAACGCGTCGCGGCGGGTGGGCGCCAGGCCGATATCGGCTGCCGCGATGGCCGCCGGCACAGCCTCGACAGGGATCCGGCCGTGCTGCGTGACGCGCTCGGCGAGGCCCAGCCGGACGGCCTCGTCGGCCAGCCGCGGCCCAGCGTCACCGCGGCCGTAGATCTCCAGGTGCACGTCCAGGGACGGGCGGCGCCGCTGCAGCATGGCCATCGCCAGGAGCACGACGTCGAGCTCGTACATGGGCGTGACCGCTCCGGCGTAGACGAGGCGCAACGAGCCATCGGCCATGAAGGTCCGGGGCGCGACGCGCGCCGGGTCGAAGCGTGCCAGCGAGGGGCTGTTGGCCACGACGGTGAGGCGCGCCGGCGGCACGCCGAGCGCCGCGAGTCGGTCGCCCAGGGCCTCGTTGACGGTCAGGACGTGGTCGGCGAACGCGGCTGACGCCCGCTCCTGAAGACGCAGCAGACGGTACCCGACGGTCCGCAGCGGCCCGGGGAAGCGGCTCCGGAAGAACTCCGGCATGGCCTCATGGAAGTCCAGGATCACGGGCACCCCGATCAGGCGCAGCGGCGCCGCGGCGAAGACCAGCCAGTCGGGCAGGGTCGCCACCTGGACGACGGCATAGGGCCGGTGGCGATGGGTCCGCGGCAGGGCGAACAGGACGCGCCCGAAGAACGCCAGGTACTCGCGCAGATAGGTCGCCAGCCCGGCGCCCTGGTGACGCTGGACCCCGAGGCGATGGATACGCACGCCCTCCAGCTCGCCGGTCGGCGGATCGCCGGGGCGCCGCAGCCCGAAGACATCGACCGACCAGCCGGCCCCGACCAGCGTCTCCGCCTGCCGTCGGAGCCGGGGATCCTCCTCGTAGTAGCTGTGGGTCACGAGCGCGATGGCACGCGGTCTCACCATGGGCGACCCGTCAGCGCGCCGTATTCCCGGAGCACGACGGCCAGCTGACGCTCCCAGTTCCAGCGCTCGGTGGCGGCCTGGTGGACCCGCGCGCGCAGGGCCGCGCGGGCGGCTGGCTCGAGGGCCAGCAGCCCACCGAGGGCGGCCGCGAGGGCGGTCGGATCGGTCGGATCGCACACCGCCCCGAGCGGGCCGGCCGGATCGTCGAGCACGATGTGGCGCATGGCCGGGAAGTCGCTGGCCACCACGGGCACGCCGGCGGCCAGGGCCTCCCACAGCTTGTTGGGCGTGGAGAGGCG